>NZ_JBHWGV010000022.1:61241-79910 GCF_042732955.1 Kitasatospora sp. NPDC059747
TACCCCCGATCGGTCCCCACCTCCCGCGCCCCCAAAACGCCCCCCCCCCCGCGATCGGTCCCCACCTCCCGCGCCCCCAAAACGCCCCCCCCCCCCCCCCCAGCCGGCCCGCCCGGCTCCACCCCGACCGGGCGGCCCGAGCCGTGCCGTCGGCCGTCGGCGAGCGTGTGAAGAGGCCGGAACGCGAGGGGCCGGCCACCGGTCGTGCGGTCAGCGTCCCGCGAGGAACCGGTCCATGGCCTTCGTCACTGCCCCACGACGCGGGCAGGGAGCGCCCGTTCCCGGCCGGATCCCCCGGCCGGATCCCCCGGCCGGGAAGCCCGGGCCCGGTCAGGTCACCTCGCCCCGGCGGGAGAACCGTTCCTGCCGCCACTCGCCGCTCTCCAGCACCTCCGCCAGCTGCTGCGCCGCGTCCCAGACGTCGACGTGGGAGAGGTAGAGCGGGGTGAACCCGAAGCGCATCAGGTCCGGCGCGCGGAAGTCCCCGATCACGCCGCGCGCGATCAGCGCCTGCACCACCGGGTAGCCGTCGGCGAATCGCAGCGCGACCTGGCTGCCGCGCCGGGCGTGCTCGCGCGGGGTCGCCACCTCGATCCCGTCCAGGCCCTCGACCAGCGCGATGAACAGGTCGGTCAGCGCGAGGCTCTTCGCCCGCACGGCGGCCAGGTCGGCGCGCTCCCACACGTCCAGGCTGGCGCCCAGCGCGGCCTGGCCGAGCAGCGACGGCGAGCTGCACAGGAAGCGCCCGATGCCCTCCTTGGGGTCGTATCCGGGCTCGAACGCGAACGGCCGCGCGTGGCCGAACCAACCGCTCAGCGGCTGCACCGGACCGGCCGCCAGGTGCCGCTCGGCGACGTACAGGAAGGCCGGCGCGCCCGGGCCGCCGTTCAGGTACTTGTAGGTGCAGCCGATCGCGAAGTCCGCGCCCGAGGCGCCGAGTTCGACCGGCAGCGCGCCCACCGAGTGGCACACGTCCCAGATCATCAGCGCGCCCGCGGCCTGCACGCGCGCGGTGATCCCGGGCATGTCGAGCAGCTCGCCGGTGCGGTAGTCCACGTGGGACAGGACGACGGCGGCGACGTCCCCGTCCAGGTGCGCGTCCAGCTCCTCCGGGCGGATCAGCACGCTGCGCGCGCCCTCGACCAGGCCGGTCACGCCCTCGGCGATGTAGAGGTCGGTCGGGAACGCCTCGGCGTCGCCGAGCACCGTGCCGCGCCCCGGGCGCAGCCGCAGCGCCGCCGAGAGCACCTTGAACAGGTTCACGGAGGTGGTGTCGCAGACCGCGACCTCGTCCGCGCCGGCCCCGACCAGCGGTGCGATCCGGCGGCCGAGCGCGTACGGCTGCTCGAACCAGCCGGCGTCGTTCCAGCTGCGGATGAGGTCGCGGCCCCACTCCTCCTCGACCACCTGGCGCACCCGCTCGGGCGTGCGCACCGGCAGTGCGCCCAGCGAGTTCCCGTCCAGGTAGATCACCCCGTCCGGCAGCGCGAACTCCTTGCGGAACGCCGCCAGCGGGTCGACGGCGTCCAGCGCCGCGCACTCCTCGCGCGTGAGCGCACCCGTGATCTTGCCCGTGCCCATGTCCTGCCTCTCGCTCACATCTCGTCCCGGATGGACCACAGCTCCGGGAACACGTCCTGGTCGGCCGACTTGCGCAGCCAGGTCAGCCCGCTGGAGCCGCCCGAGCCGGGCTTGGCGCCCATCGTGCGGCGGACCGCGTTCAGGTGGCGCTGGCGCCACCGGGTGACCCGCTCGGCGACGTCCAGCAGCGCCTCGGCGAGCGGCTGGAGGCCGGCGAACTCCGGCTCGGCGTACACCCGGCGCCAGGCCGCCTCGACCTCGGGGGAGGCGTGGTGGCGCTGCTCGGACGGCAGGTGCGGGACGGTCAGTCCCCGGCGGGCGAGCACGGCCAGCGCGTCGTCGTACAGGCTGGGGGCGCGCAGCGCCTCGGCCAGCTCGTCGCGGGTGCGCGGCGCGTCCGCGTACATGTTCAGCAGCGCGGCGTTCTTGTTGCCGAGCAGGAACTCCAGGTGCAGGAAGGCCGAGGACTGGAAGCCCGAGGCCTCGCCGAACAGCGCGCGGAAGGAGTTGAACTCCTGCGGTGTCATGGTGGCGAGCAGGTCCCAGGACTCGGTCAGCACGTCCTGGACGTGCGTGCCGCGCCGCAGGGCGGCGAGCGCCGCCGGCAGGTCGTCCTCGCGCAGTGCCTGCTGGGCGAGCGTCCACTCGTGCCGCAGCAGGTCGAACAGCAGCTCCATCACCTGCGTGGTGACGATGAACGACATCTCGGCCGGCGCCTTGCTGAGCGGGTGCTGCAGGCCGTGCAGCTCGTCCAGGCGCGCGTAGCGGGCGTACGGGGTCCCCCGACCCGGTTCCTCGCCCCCGACGAATGACAGGCTGGGCGTTTCCACCGTGTCGTGCCCCATCCCGATCCCTCCTGACGGCCGGGCACCACGGCCCGGGCCCGGTGACCAGACGGACGGCCTGGTTCCACCGGGGGCCCCATTGTGCGGCGGTGTCGGCCCCGGATTGAATGGCCTCCGGGTACCGCAACGGGCCCTCGGGCTGTTGTTCGCGAGGCGTTGCGCCGATTCCCTTTACGATCGGCAAGACCGCCGATTCCAGCCACTCGCACGCCACGTGCACAGCACTCCGGGAGCCGCCATGGACGCCGTCGACCGCCGCCTGCTGGCCGAGCTCCAGGCCGACGCCAGGCTCTCGTACAACGAACTCTCCCGCCGGGTGAGCCTGTCCGCACCCGCGGTGGCCGAACGGGTCCGCCGGCTGGAGGCGGACGGCGTGATCACCGGCTACCACGCCCACGTGGACCTTCCCCGCGCCGGGCTGCCGATCACGGCGCTGGTCCAGATCCAGTGCTACGGCCCGCGCTGCGTGCTGCGCGACCCGGAGGTGGCGAACTGGCCCGAGGTGCTCCAGCTGCACCGGGTCACCGGCGGGGCCTGCTGCGTGCTGCTGGTCGCGGCGCCCACGATGGCCGAGTTCGAGCGGCTGTGCGACCGGCTCGGCGGCTACGGCCAGCCGTCGAGCTCGATGATCCTCTCCAGCCCGGTGCCGTGGCGCACGGTCGTCGTGCCGTGACTCCCGTGACTCCCGTGACGCCCATGGCTCCCGTGACTCCCGTGGCCGTGGGGAAAACCCCTCCCCGGTCCCGGGACCGGGGAGTAGGTTCCTCGGCATGCCGAACGAGCGTCACATCCTGCTTCTGACCGGGAGCCTCCGCGCCGGATCCTCCAACGAGACGGTGCTGCGGACGGCCGAGGCCCTCGCCGCCGGGGCCCCGGGCCTGCGCGCCACCTACTTCGAGGGGCTGGCCGACCTCCCGCACTTCAACCCCGACCACGACACCGATCCGCTGCCGGAGGCGGTGGCCGCGCTGCGCGCCGCGGTCGAGGCCGCCGACGCGCTGCTGATCTGCACGCCGGAGTACGCGGGCACGCTGCCCGGTTCGTTCAAGAACCTGCTGGACTGGACGGTCGGCGGGGTCGAGATCTCCGACAAGCCGGCGGCCTGGATCAACTGCGCCGCCCCCGGCCGCGGCGAGGGCGCCGAGGCCACCCTGCGCGCCGTCCTGGGCTACACCGGCGCGGCCGTCGTGGACGAGGCCTGTGTCCGGATCCCGCTGGACCGCGGGGCGGTCGGTGCGGACGGCCTGATCGCCGACCCGGTGGCGCGGGAGCGGATCGGTGAGGTGCTGACCCGCCTCGCCGCGGCCTGACGGCGCGGCCGGCCGGGCCCGGCGCCCTTCAGCGCCGCCGGGCCCGGCGCCCTTCAAGGGCCCCCAGTGCCCCTCAGTGCCCCTCGGCGATGTGCACGCCGAGCCCGGCCAGGCCGTTCAGGAACAGCTCGACGCCCACCGCCGCCAGCAGCAGTCCGAGCAGCCGGGACAGCACCTCCAGCGAGGTGCGGTGGGTGCGCCGCATCAGCGGGGCGAGCAGCGCCACGGCGACGTAGTTGATCATCACGACGGCCACGTAGGCCCCGGCGACGGTGGTCCGCCAGCCCCAGTCGTCCTTGGTGAGCGAGGCGACCAGGACGGCGCTGACGGCGAGCGGGCTGGCGATGTACGGCAGCAGGAGCTCGCGGAAGCCGTCCAGCATCGGGTTCGGCAGGTGCTCGTCGTCCTCGCCCTCGCCGAGGTGCACCCCGAAGACCAGCGCGACGGCGTAGATGAAGAAGATCGTCCCGCCGGCGAGCTGCAGGGACTGGTCGCTGATGTGGAACAGCGTCGTGACCTCGTCCGCGCTGAAGCCCAGCACCAGGCCGATCACGGCCGAGACGACCGTGCTCCAGGCGGCGAGCCGCCGCAGTTCCCGGGTGGTCCGGGTGGGGGCCAGCCGGGCGAAGGACAGCAGCACCTTCGGCGGTCCGACGACGGCGAAGAAGGTGATGAAGGCGCTGGACAGGTTGAAGACGAACATCCGCTCAGCATGACCGCGGGGTCCGCCGGGGGCCGCGGTCCGTTCCCGGTCGGCGGCTGATTCGCCCGGATGGCGGTCCCGGCTCGAACGGGTGCGCGGTCTCGGGTCCCATGGACGGAGGACCACCACCGCGGGAACGAGGTTGCGACATGTGTCTGAACCGTAGGGACCTGGGCCTGCTGGCCCTGCGCGGCGCGGTCGGCGGGGTGCTGATCGCGCACGGCACCCAGAAGCTGTTCGGCTGGTTCGGCGGCGGCGGCCTGGAGGGCACCACCAAGGCGATGGAGGGCATGGGCTTCCACCCGGCCAGGGAGAGCGCGATCGCGGCCGGCCTCGGCGAGGCGGGCGGCGGTGCGCTGCTGGTGGCGGGCCTGGCCACGCCGGCGGCCGGCGCGGTGGTGGCCGGCACGATGGCCGGCGCCGTGGCGGTGCACGCCCCGGCCGGCTTCTTCATGACCTCCGGCGGCTACGAGTACCCGGCGTTCCTCGGCGCGACCGGGCTGGCGCTGGGCCTGGCCGGCCCGGGCCGGTACTCGCTCGACCACGTGACCGGCCACGCCTTCGACCGGCCGTGGGTCGGCGTGCTGGCCTTCGTCGCGAGCGCCGCGTCCGCGTACGGCGTGGTGGCCCGGCGCCGGCACGTCGTGCGGCTGCGCGAGGAACGGGCGGCGGTGGAGGCGGACGAGCAGGAGGGCTCGGGCCTGTCCTGACATCGCCACCCTGACGTCGCCACCCTGACGTCGCCACCCTGACGTCGCCGCCCGCCCGGCTCACCCGGAGGCACCGCCCCGCTGGCGGCTCCGCCCGGGGCCTCGGAGGGTGGGCCGGGAGGCGTGCCGGGCGGCCCGGGCGCCGGAGGACACCAGAAGGGACTGGACCGCCCATGGACCGCCAGCCGCTCACCCGGGCCACCCGGGTCACCCGCAGGGTCACCGCGCAGCTGCCGGATGCCCCGCTGCTGCGCCGCCAACGCCGCGCCGTGGCCGGGGTGTTGGCCACCGTGGTGGTCGCGGGTGCGGTGCTGGCGGGGTGCTCGTCGGGCAAGAGCCCGAGCAGTGCGGTGTCCTCGGCCGCCGGCGAGATCGAGAAGGGCGTCTCGGCCGCGGCGTCGGCCGCCTCGGCGTTGGCCTCGGCGGCCGGCGGGGCCGGTTCGGCGCTCTCGTCGGCGCAGGCGCAGGCCTCGGCGGCGTTCTCGGCCGCCTCGTCCGCCGTGGCGGGGATCAAGGGCGGGCTGGACGCCAAGGCCGACGTCGCGGTGGGGGCGGTGACGACCGGTTCGGACGGCAGGGCGCAGGCGCAGCTGACGGTGACCAACCACGGGCAGCAGTCCTACCGGTACGTGATCCAGGTCGACTTCACGGACGGATCCGGCCAGGTGCAGGACGCGACGGCGGTGACCCTGGACGACGTGGCCGCCGGGCAGGGCGCCCAGGCCACCGCGAAGAGCAACCGGGACCTGTCCGGGACGATCAAGGCCGTCGTGGCGAACGCCGTCCGCTACTGACGCGCAGGTCGCCGGGGGTGCCCGTGGGGGAGGCGAACCTTAAGCGCGGGTCAAGGCCCGACGGCCCCTCTTGACGGGCGAGTTGGTCTAGTCCATTTTTATTGCCCAGGTGCAGGGAGCCCCTGAACCGGCGTCAGCGGCCGTACGGCCGTCGGCGCCGGTTCGGCACATCCCGGTGTCCGTCACGGCCTGATCCCGCTCGACCCCTTTCCCGCTCGATTCCCTTCCTCGATCTGTCATGCCCCGGTCGTCCGGCCCCACCCCGGACGGCGTCCCCGGGGCGGACGGAACCCCCACACCCAGGAGTCACGCACCCATGCTGCGCTCACGCATTGAAAGGGCCGGGACCCCGGCTCAGGAAGGCGTCCGCCGTCGGCGCCCGAAGAGCCTGGCCGCGATCGCGGCCGGCACCACCGCCTCCCTGCTGCTCGGCGCGGGCCTCGCCCTCACCGGCGGCGCCGCGGCCAACGCCGCGACCACCAACTCCACCGGCGCGCCCGCCACCAGCGGCGGCATCAAGGTCGCCTACTTCGACCAGTGGTCGATCTACGCGAACGGGTACTACCCGAAGACGATCCAGGACACCGGCGTGGCCGGGAAGCTGGACTACCTGATCTACGACTTCGCCAACATCAACCCGACCGACCTGGGCTGTTTCGAGGCCACCAAGGCCGCGGACACGAACGACAACAACCCCAACGCGGGTGACGGCGCGGGCGACGCGTTCGCCGACTACCAGAAGAGCTTCGGCGCCGACATCTCGGTCGACGGCGTCGGCGACGTCTGGAACCAGGGGATCGCGGGCAACTTCAACCAGCTGAAGAAGCTGAAGGCGAAGAACCCGAAGCTCAAGGTCCTGATCTCGCTGGGCGGTTGGACCTACTCCAAGTACTTCTCGTCGGCGGCCGCCACGGACGCCTCGCGCAAGCACCTGGTCTCGTCCTGCCTCGACATGTTCATCAAGGGCAACCTCCCGAGCGAGGCCGGCTACGGCGGCCCGGGCTCGGCGGCCGGCGTCTTCGACGGCGTCGACATCGACTGGGAGTACCCGGGCGGCGGCGGTCACACCGGCAACATCTCCAGCCCGGCCGACAAGCAGAACTACACCCTGCTGCTGCAGGAGTTCCGCAACCAGCTGGACGCGCAGGGCAAGGCCGACAACAAGACCTACGCCCTGTCGGCGGCGGTCGGCGCCGGCCAGGACAAGATCATGAACGTCGAGACCGACAAGATCGGCCAGTACCTCACGTTCCTCGACGTCATGACCTACGACATGCACGGCGGCTGGGACGCCCAGGGCCCGACCAACCACCAGGCCCCGCTCTACTCCGGCCCGAACGACCCGATGACCCCGGCCAAGCCGGGCCACGGCAAGTACTCGATCGACAACGCCGTCAAGGCGTGGACGGTCGGCGACCCGGACTACGGCATCCCCGGCGGCTTCCCCGCCAACAAGATCAACATGGGTGTGCCGTTCTACTACCGCGGCTGGACCGGCGTCCCGAACAACGGCCAGAACGGCCTGTTCCAGCCCGCCGCCAACCCCGCCGCCGGCGCCGCGATGTCCGGCAACGTCCCCGGCATCCAGATGTACAAGGAGCTCACGGGCTTCGTCGACAACCCGTCCAAGACCTTCTGGGACGACGCCGCGAAGGCCACGTACTTCTACGACGGCACCACCTTCTGGAGCGGTGAGGACGCCCGGTCGATCCAGGCCAAGCTCGACTACGCCCACTGCAACGGCCTCGGCGGCTCCTTCGCCTTCTCGCTGTACGACCTGGGGACCAACACCTCCCTGTTCGACACGATGGCGAACGCCACCAACGGCTCGGCCGCGGCCTGCCCGGCCCCGCCGACCGGCACCCCGAGCTCCACCGCCACCCCGACCCAGACCCCGACCGGCACCCCCACCGGTACGCCGACCGGGACCCCCACGGGCACCCCGACCGGTACGCCGACCGGCACCCCCACCGGCACGCCGGTCACCTGCCCGGCCGCCCCGAGCTGGGACCCGAACGCCACCTACGCGGCCGGCGGCACCAAGGTCTCCTGGAAGGGCCACTACTACAGCAACAAGTGGTGGACCAAGGGCGAGGACCCGACCCAGAGTGGCCAGTGGGGCGTCTGGACCGACAACGGCCCCTGCTGACGCCCGGGCCCGATCCCGAGAACGGCTGAGGGCCTGACGGACCCCGCACCGAAACCGAAAGACGTCCGGCCGGCTCTCCTCGATGCGCCGCAGCATCCGGGCCAGCAGGGCCGACAGCACGGCCCGCTCCTCGCCCGCGATGTCCTGGAGCAGTTCCTCCTCGAACACCGCCGCCATCCGCATCGACTCCAGCCACTTGTCGCGGCCGTTCTCGGTCAGCTCGATGATCACCCGGACCCGGTTGGACTCGTCCCGTTCCCGGGTGACGAGGTCCTCGGCCACCATCCGGTCGATCCGGTGCGTCATCGCCGCCGGGGTGAGCCCGAGCCGCTTGGCCAGCTCGCCCGGTCCCAGCCGGTAGGGGCTGCCGGAGACCACCAGGGCCTTCAGCACCTCCCACTCCGCGGACGTGATCCCCAGCACAGTCAGCTGCCGGTCGTAGGCCACCCCCATCCGCCGCGAGACCCGGTTCAGGGTCTGCACGATGGTCTCCACCTGCGGGTCCACCGTGGGGAACTCCCGCTGGTAGACGGCCACCTGCTCGGCGATGCCGAGCTCCCTGGGCTTGGCCGGAGCGGGCTTGTCCGTAGTCATGCGGACCAGTGTCGCACGGGGGCGTGCATCTCTTAAGCCTTTGACTCCACACTCTTCTGGTGCTAAGACTTTATCTCGTCAAACTTTAGCTCTGAAATCTTCTGGACTTAAGAGTATCCAGTCGAATCTCCAAGAAGGGGTGTGCACGGTGACCGGCACGGTGAAGCAGCAGAGGCAGCAGCGACGCGGGGCGGGCGGCCCGCTGCGCCGCGTCCAGATCGGCAACGCGCTCAGCGCGTTCGGCAGCGGGTTCACGATGCCGTACATGTTCGTGTACGTGGACCAGGTGCGCGGGCTCGGCTCGCTGGCGGCCGGGATGGTGTTCACCGTCTTCGCGCTCGCGGCGCTCGCCGTCCTGCCGTTCACCGGCCGCGGCATCGACAAGTACGGCCCCCGGCCCGTCCTGCTGGCCGGCACCGCGCTCGCCTCCACCGGCGCGTTCGCCTTCGGGCACGCCACCGGCACCCCCGCCCTGCTGGTCTCCTCGTTCCTGTTCGGCGCGGGCGTCACCACCTGCCAGCCGGCGCTCGCCACGATGATCGTCCGCTGCTCCACCGCGGCGACCCGGGCGCACGCCTTCGCGCTGCAGTTCACCCTGGTCAACCTGGGCATGGGCATCGGCGCGCTGGTCGGCGGGCAGATCGTGAACGTGGCCGACCCGGCCAGCCTCACCCGGCTGTTCACCATCGAGGCGGCGACCTTCCTCGGCCTCGCCCTGGTCACCGGCACCGCCCGGATGCCCAAGGTCCAGCTGACCGCCGTCCACGGCAAGACCGAAGGCCCGACCGGCCTGCGCGCCCTGGTCGCCGACAAGGCGATGGTGCGGCTCTGCGTCCTCGCCGGGCTGATCTTCTTCACCTGCTACGGCCAGTTCGAGTCCGGCGTCGCGGCCTTCGCCACCGACACCGTCGGCACCGCGCCCTCCACCCTGGGCTTCGCGATCGGCGCCAACGCGCTGACCATCGTCGTCCTGCAGATGTTCATGGTGCGGATCACCGCGCGCCGCCGCCGCACCACCGCCATGGCCGCGGCCGGCGTGGTCTGGCTCGGCGCCTGGACGATGGCCCTCGTGGCCGGCCTGATCCGGACCGAGGCCATGGCCGCCACGGTCGCGATCGTCTCGATCTACGCCCTGTTCGGCGTCGGCGAGTCGCTGCTCGCGCCCACCATGGGCCCGATCGTCGCCGACCTCGCCCCGGCCCGGCTGCTCGGCACCTACAACGCCGGCTACGCCCTGGTGAAGCAGATCGCGATCGCGGTCGGCCCGGCCGTCGGCGTGCTGCTGGTCGGCTCCGGCACCTGGCCGCTCTACCTCGCGGCCATGGCGGGCTCCACCCTGCTGATCGTCGCCCTGGCCCTGCGGCTGCGCCCGCACCTCACGCCGGAGCAGGACAACGCGGCCCCGGCCGTCGTCCACGCGATCCCCGTCCGGGAGCTCCAGACGGCCGCCTGAGCGGGCCCCGACGAACACCGCGCGCACGGGCGCCGACCGGGTCACCCGGGCGGCGCCCGTCGCGCTTGGCTTCGCGACCACCGCCACATAGTGTCAGTGCCTGTCGACCGCCCGGCCCCGGCCGGCACGGCGGTCACTGGCACAGCGGTACACCGGCGAATCGGCGAGGCTATGACGCAAGCGGCGCTCACGCACCCCCCGGCGGCACCGGCCCCGGACCCCGGACCGGCCCCGCGCGGGCCGCTGGTCGCGGCGGCCGACCGGGCCGCGTGGTTCGGCTGGCTCGGGCCGATCGGCGTCGCGCTCTTCGCCGGCCTGCTGCGGTTCTGGAACCTCGGCTACCCCAACGCCTTCGTCTTCGACGAGACGTACTACCCCAAGGACGCCTGGTCGCTGCTCAAGCAGGGCTACGAGGGCAGCTGGCCGGACCACGCCAACGCCGACGTCCTGGCCGTCCCGCAGGGCGTCCCGCTCACCAGCGCCCCGGAGTTCGTCGCCCACCCGCCGCTGGGCAAGTGGGTGATCGCCGTCGGCGAGCAGCTCTTCGGACTGCACCCCTTCGGCTGGCGGTTCATGACCGCCCTGCTCGGCACCGTCACCGTGCTCATGCTCGCCCGGATCGGCCGCCGCCTCTTCGGCTCCACCCTGATCGGCTGCACCGCCGCCCTCCTGATGGCCGTCGACGGCCTCCAGCTGGTGATGAGCCGGGTCGGCCTGCTCGACGGCGTCCAGATGTTCTTCGTCCTCGCCGCGTTCGGCGGCCTGCTGATCGACCGCGACCGCGTGCGCGCCCGGCTGGCCGGCGTCACCGACGGCGACACCGTCCGGCTCGGCCTGCGGCCCTGGCGGATCGCCGCCGGCGTGTTCGTCGGCTCCGCCGCCGCGGTCAAGTGGAACGGCGTCATGGTCCTCGCCGCCTTCGGCATCCTGACCGTCCTGTGGGACCAGTCCGGCCGCCGCGCCGCCGGCGCCCGCCGCCCCTGGCGCTCGATGCTGCGCCGGGACGCCGTCCCCGCCTTCCTCGCCATGGTCGGCTCCGCGGTCGTCGTCTACGTCGGCGCCTGGAGCGGCTGGCTGGCCAACGGCGCCAACGGCGGCGGCGGGTACGACCGGCACTGGGCCGACGACCGCGCCGGGCTCTCGCCGGACAGCGTCCTCGGCGTCCCGCTGCCGCAGGTCTCGATGAGCTGGGTGCCCGCGCCGCTGCGCAGCCTGTGGCACTACCACTCGCAGATGTACGACTTCAACACCGGGCTGAGCACCCCGCACACCTACCAGTCCAACCCGTTCAGCTGGCTGGTCATGGGCCGCCCGGTCTCCATGTACTGGGAGCAGGTCCCGATCGGCACCCGGGGCTGCACCACGCCCGGCGGCTGCTCGGCGCAGATCCTCGGGCTCGGCACGCCGCTGCTCTGGTGGACGGCCTGCTTCGCGCTCGTCTACCTGCTGTGGCGCTGGTTCTTCCGGCGCGACTGGCGCTCGGGCGCCGTGCTGTGCGCGGTGGCCGCGATCTACCTGCCCTGGTTCCAGTACCAGGAGCGGACGGTCTTCTCCTTCTACATGGTCGTGCTGGTGCCGTTCCTGTGCCTGGCCGTCGCCCAGATGCTCGGCGCGATCCTCGGCCCGGCCGGCAGCACCCCCGAGCGGCGGCGGATCGGCGCGGCGGCGGCCGGGCTGATCGTGCTCGCGATCGTCGGGTGCTTCGCCTTCTTCTACCCGCTCTACACGGCGGAGGTGATCCCGTTGACGTCCTGGCAGGACCGGATGTGGTTCACCAGCTGGATCTGAGCCCGTTGACCGGACGGTCCTGGGCGGGCTCCGCGCTCGCCGCGTCGGGCGGACAACTGCTGCCCGTCACCCCGGTGCTCGGGGTGGTGGCCGCCGTCCTGCTGCTGGCCGCCGTCGCGGTGGCCGGGTGGGGCCTGCTGGGGCACGGGCACGCGGTGCTGCGGGCCGGGCTGCGGGCGGTGGTGCAGCTGGCGGCCGTCGCCGCGGTGATCACCTGGGTGGTCGGCTCCCTGTGGTGGTCGGCGCTGTTCGTGCTGCTGATGTTCACCGTCGCGGTGCGCACCGCCGGGCGGCGGATGACCCCGGGGCCGGGCTGGGTGTGGGCGGCGGCCCCGATCGGCGCCGGGGTGCTGCCGGTGCTCGTCCTGCTGCTGGCCGTCGGACTGCTGCCGCCGAAGGGCCTGTCCGTCATCCCGGTCGCGGGGATCCTGATCGGCGGCGGGCTCACCGCCACCTCGCTCGCCGGGCGGCGCGCCCTGGACGAGCTCCGGCAGCGGCGCGGCGAGGTGGAGGCGGCGCTGGCGCTCGGCTTCGAGGAGCGCGACGCCCGGCTGGAGATCTGCCGGACGGCCGCCGCGACCTCGCTCGTCCCCGCCCTGGACCAGACGCGGACGGTCGGCCTGGTGACGCTCCCCGGCGCCTTCGTCGGCATGCTGCTCGGCGGGTCCTCCCCGGTGCAGGCCGGTGCGGTCCAACTGTTCGTGCTGGTCGGCCTGTTGGCGGTGGAGGCGGCCGCCGTCGTGGTGGTCCTGGAGCTGGTCGGGCGCGGGCTGGTGACGGCGGCCGACCTCCCACCGGGTGGGGAGCCCGCCCGGCGTCGGGTAACCTGGACGGCGTTGAAGGGGAGTAGCCCTCCACCGGACCGTCGACATACTGGCCCCCACGGGCCCGGCGCCCGGGGCACGCGGTCGTGAGACCGGTGCCGGCGAGACCTTCGGCCGCAGTGCTGTGACCGTTTCCAGTGCTGTCGGGCCGAGGCGTCCCCTGACGGAGCTGCCGCGGACCGGCGGCCCGACCGAGGGAATCCTCCGATGAGTGTGACCGTAGCCGCGTTGACGTTCGGCATCATCTTCCTGGCCGAGCTGCCGGACAAGACCGCCCTGGCCAGCCTGGTCCTCGGCACGAAGTACCGCGCGAGCTACGTCTTCGCCGGCATCGCCGCCGCCTTCGCCGTCCAGGTGGGCATCGCCCTGGTGGCCGGGCACCTGCTCTCGCTCCTGCCGCACCGCTGGGTCGAGGGCGTCACCGGCGCGCTGTTCCTGGCCGGCGCCGCGATGCTGCTCTTCCACGGTGGCGGCGACGATGACGAGCACGCCGCCAAGGAGCCGTCCTCCAGCAGCTTCTGGAAGGTGGCCGGGGCGAGCTTCGTGGTCGTCGCGGTGGCCGAGTTCGGCGACCTGACCCAGATCATGACCGCCAACCTGGCCGCCAAGTACGCCGATCCGCTGGCCGTCGGCATCGGCTCCTGGCTGGCGCTGTGCGCGGTCGGCGGGATCGCGATCGTGGGCGGGCAGAAGCTGCTGAAGCACGTGCCGATGAAGCTGATCGTCCGCGTCGCGGCGGCGATCATGGTGGTGCTGGCGGGCGTCAGCATCGTCGGGGCCGTCACGGGCTGACGCGCCCGCCCGTTCCGGCTCTCCGGGGCGGGATCGGCTCGCCCTTAGCGGGGGCGGATCGGCTCGCCCTTACCGGGAACGGATCAGCAGCCGGGGTCAGCAGCCCGGGTCCGCGGCGAGGGTGGCCTGGGTCTTGGGACCGTAGACGCCGTTCTCGCCCTTGATCCGGTTGTCGTGCTGGTAGCTGATCAGCACCGACTGCGTCCAGTAGTCGAAGGTGCCGGTGACGATCGACTTGTCGACGAATCCGCACTCGGCGGCGTAGAGCTGCTGCTGCATCGCCTTGACGTCGGCGCCGGCCATCCCGAGCTGCAGGAGACGCGGCGTGGGGGTCGGGGTCGGCGTCGGGGTGGGCGTGGGCGTCGGGGTGGGGGTCGGCGTCGGCGTCGGGGTGGGCGTCGGCGTCGGGGTCGGGGTGTGGGACGGGGTGGGCGTCGGCGTCCTCGTCGGGCTCGGCTTGGCCGTCCGGGTGGCCGTCGGGCTCGGGGTGTCGCTCGTCGGCGCCGCGGCGCTCGGCTGCGGGGCGGGATCGGTGGTCGGGTCCGCCGGCGCGGGGGCGAGCGACGTGGGCGCGGGCAGCGCCTTCTGCGCCGGCGGCGACGAGGGCGTCACGGCGTACGCGAGGCCGACGGTGAGCGCCAGCAGGCCCGCGCCGGCGCCCGCGACCAGCAGCTTGTGCCGGGCGAGCGGGCTCTGCTCGGCCTGCTCGGCGGCCCTCCGCGCGGCCCGGCCGGCGACGGGGGCGGCCTCCGGGTCGGGCTCGGGGGCGGGGTTGTCGAACGGGAAGTAGCCGAGGTCGTCCCCGGGCTGGACGGGCGGGACGGGCTGGACAGGCGGCATCGCGGTGGTCGCGTAGCCGTCCTGGGCGTACGCGTCGGGCGCGTACCCGTCCGGCGCGTACCCGTCCGGGGCGGCGCCGGGGACGGGCGGCAGCACGGTGGTGGCGTACGCGTCCTGAGCGGGCCCGGGGACGGGCGGCAGCACGGTGGTGGCGTACGCGTCCGCGTCGGGCCCGAGCGGCGGCACGGGCGGGTGCGCGGCCATGGGTGCGGCTGCCGGAGGGCTGTGCGGCGCGGCGGTGTGCGACGGGGTGTGCGGCGCTGCGGCGTGCGGCGGCTCCTCCGCGACCTGGCCGGCTGCCTGCGGCACGTACGGGCGGACCAGTGGCGGGCCCTCGACGTGCGGGAGGACGGCGGTCTCGTCGAGACTCCGGTCCGGGAGGCAGCCGCACCCGGCGGTGCGTGCGGTGCCGCACGTCGGGCAGTGCTGGTCCGGCATGGGCCGGCCCTCCTCGGATCTCGGTTCGCGGTTCTCGTGCTCTCTGGCGCGCGGCCGGGCGGTCCCGGGTCGCACGATCGGGCCTGATTATGCAGGACGTCCCGGAGGGTGGACAGGGCCGTCCGGCCGTCCGCGGTGGGGTTGTGCCGGTTGGTGGTGGTTGGCACCAGGTGAACGGTCCGTGTTCGGTTGACAGGTGGGGCGCTTACGTTCGGCTCAATCAGGCGGCACAAAGCAGGGCAATTCTGACAGCATGGTGGCTGGGAGTGATCATCCGCCCGGGCCGTTCGCTCCCGCCCGGCCCGCGACCCCACGCAGACGCCAGGAGGCGCCATGACGGACCTGCCGGACCCTCGGGACCCTCCCGCGGCCTTCGGCCGGAGCCCGGCGCCCGAGCCCGGCCCGCCGGCGGTCACCGTCCCCAACCTCTGGGTGCCGATCGGCGCCCTGCTGCTGGCGATGCTGCTCGCCGCGCTCGACCAGACCATCGTCTCCACCGCGCTGCCCACGATCGTCAGCGACCTCGGCGGCCTGGAACACCTGTCCTGGGTGGTCACCGCCTACATGCTCGCCTCGACCGCGGCCACCCCGCTCTGGGGCAAGCTCGGCGACATGTACGGCCGGAAGCGGTTCTTCCAGGCCTCCATCGTCATCTTCCTGCTCGGCTCGGTGCTCTGCGGAATCGCCCAGGACATGGGCGAGTTGATCGCCTTCCGGGCGCTCCAGGGCCTCGGCGGCGGCGGGTTGATGGTGCTGTCGCAGGCGATCGTCGGCGACCTCGTCTCGCCCCGCGACCGCGGCAAGTACCAGGGCCTGTTCGGCGCCGTGTTCGGCGTGACGAGCGTGCTCGGGCCGCTGCTGGGCGGCCTGTTCGTCGACAACCTCAGCTGGCGCTGGGTCTTCTACATCAACCTGCCGATCGGCGTGGTCGCCCTGGTCGTCATCGCGGCGGTGCTGCACGGTCTCGAGGTCAAGCGCGAGCACCGGATCGACTACCTCGGCACCGCGCTGATCGCCTCCGTCGCGACCTGCCTCGTGCTGATGACCTCGCTCGGCGGCACCACGTGGGCGTGGAGCTCCTGGCAGATCGTCGGGCTCGGCGTGCTGGGGCTCGTCCTGCTCGTCGCCTTCGTTCAGGTCGAGCGGACGGCGCAGGAGCCCGTCCTGCCGCTGCGACTGTTCCGCTCACGGACGTTCAGCCTGGTCGCGGTGATCTCCTTCGTCGTCGGCTTCGCGATGTTCGGCGCGCTCACCTACCTGCCGACCTTCCTCCAGGTCGTCATGCAGGTCTCGCCGACCATGTCCGGCATCCACATGCTGCCGATGGTGCTCGGCATGCTGGCCACCTCGATCGGCTCCGGCCAGATCGTCGCCCGCACCGGGCACTACCGGGTCTTCCCGATCGCCGGGACGGCAGTCACCACCGTCGGCCTGCTGCTCCTCTCGCGGCTCGACGAGCACACCGGCACGGGGGAGATGAGCCTGTACTTCCTCGTCTTCGGCCTCGGCCTGGGCCTGGTGATGCAGGTGCTGGTGCTGATCGTGCAGAACTCGGTCGGCTACCAGGACCTCGGCGTGGCCACCGCGGGCGCGACCTTCTTCCGCTCCATCGGCGCCTCGTTCGGCGTCTCCATCTTCGGGACGGTCTTCGCGAGCGGCCTGAAGTCCCGGCTCGCGGACGCGCTGCGTGGCGTGCCGCTGCCGCCCGGCTTCCGTCCCGACGCGATCACCTCCGACCCGCGCGTCGTCAGCCGCCTGCCGGCCGCCGTCCAGACGGCCGTCCACCACGCGTACGCCGAATCGATCACCCGCGTGTTCCTGTACGCGGTGCCCGTCGCGGTGGTCGCCTTCGTGCTGTCGCTGTTCCTGCGCGAGCAGACGCTGCGCACCACCGTGACGGCACCGGACCTGAGCGAGTCCATCGGCCTCAATCCGGTGGAACGCTCCTCGCTGGACGAAATCGCCCGCGCCCTCTCGGTGTTGAGCACCCGCGAGGCCCGGCGCGACCTGTTCCGCCGGATCACCGCCACCGCCGGCCTGGACCTGCTGCCCGCCTCCAGCTGGCTGCTCCTCCAGATGCACCAGCACGGTTCCGCCGAGCCAGCCGAGCTCGCCGAGCGGCGGGTCGTGCCGATCGCCGTCATCGAGGCGGCGGCCCGCGAGGTCGAGAGCCGTGGGCTGGCCTCGCGCCACGGCGGACTGCCGCTGCGGCTCACCGAGCCGGGGGAGCAGGCCGCGCTGAAACTCGTCGCGGCCCGGCGCACCCAGCTCTCCGAGCTGCTGGGCGACTGGGACGAGAAGCAGTACGCCGACCTCGCCGACCTGCTCACCCGGCTCAGCTCCGGCCTCGGCGCCGACCCGCGCGACCGCCCCGACCCGGTGGGCGGCCTGGAGCCGCCGTACCGGGGCGAGGGCCGCTCGTTCTGATTCACGGTGCTCCGAACCAGCGCGGGGTGTCGAGCCGGAACGGGTCGCCGGGCGCGAGCAGTCGCAAGTCCTTCTCCATCTGCCGGAGGTGCTCCTCGCCGAGGGTGGCGGACCACTGGGCGCGCAGCTCGTCGAAGATCCGGGCCGAACGGGCGAGGCAGTCCACCCCGCGCGCGGTGAGCCGGACGACCTTGCGGCGGGCGTCGGCGGGGTCGCTGCCGCGCTCGACGTAGCCGAGCTGCTCCAGACCCTCGACGGTCTTCCCGGCGGCCTGCTTGGACACGCCGAGGCGGCGGCCGAGCTCGACGGCGGTGGTGCCGTGCGGCCCGATCGCTTGGAACACGAAGCCGTGCATCGGCCGCACGTCGGGATGTCCTTCGCGGGCCAGGCGCTCGTGCAGCTCGTCGATGATCGTCCGGAAGGCGAGCAGGAGGCGCAGCGGCAGCTCGAAGCCGGGCGGGGCGGGTTCGCTTGACATGATAGACAACCTCATTGACCATATAGACAACGACATTGTCCATCTTAGGGGGTTCCATCGCCATGCCCGTGATCCGTCACGCCGACGCGCGCCGCACCGAGACGCCGAACGCCGTCATGACCACCTACGCCTCGCCGACCCAGGGCGCAACTGCCCTTGCGATGTGGCATGTCGACATGGGCGCCGGGAAGCAGGGGCCACTGCACGCCATGGACGTCGAACAGATCTGGACGCTCCTGAGCGGCTCCGCCGTCGTTTCTCTCGCCGGTGAAGCGCTTTCCCTCTTCGCCGGGGACACCGTCGCCCTCCCCGCCGGTGCGGCCCGCCAGATCTCGACCGACGACGGCTTCACCGCCATCGTGGCCTCACCTTCACCCGCCCACGCCTACAACTCCGACGCCGTCACCCCGGAGGGAGCCTGCGGGATGGCACCGAAGGGCGACGAGCGGGTGCTCCCGCCGTGGATCGCGTGAGGTGTAGGAGACTTCTCGAAGCACCCGAGAGAAGGAGCAGCATGTCCGTCGTCAAGATCAACGTCCTGACCGTCCCCGCCGAGCAGCGCGAGGTGCTGGAGCAGCGCTTCGCCTCCCGCGCCGGCGCGGTGGAGAACTCCGACGGCTTCGAGTGGTTCGAGCTCCTGCGCCCGGTCGAGGGTACCGACCAGTACCTGGTCTACACCCGCTGGCGCAGCGAGGAGGACTTCAAGGCCTGGATGGAGGGCCCGATGCAGGCCGCCCACCGCGGCGCCCCCGCCGAGGGCGGCGAGGCCCCGAAGCGCCCGGCCGCGTCCGGCTCCACGCTGTGGTCCTTCGAGGTCGTCCAGTCGGCGGGCCCGAAGGCCTGAGTGGTCGTTGAACGAGCGGCGGGGGGGGCGCGCGCGGGGCGCGCGCGGCGCCCGGGGGGGGGGGGGTTGGATGAGGCGAGAAAGGCGGCGCGGCCGGGC
>NZ_JBHWGV010000022.1:79920-85443 GCF_042732955.1 Kitasatospora sp. NPDC059747
CCCGCGCGCGCCCTCGTCGTGGTTGGTGTCGCTCGGGCCCCCGCGGGGGGGGGCGCGCGGGGGCGGGCGCCCCCCCCCCCCCCCCCCCCCGCGCCCCGCCCGCCCCCCCCCCCCGCTTCGCTGTGGGAGGAAGGTTCGTGGACCGAGGTCAGGCCCGCGCGCGGGCGGGTACCTCCCGGGCGAGGACGAGCGCGGCGGCACCGAGAAGGCTCCCGGTGATCCGGCGCTGCCACGTGGCCCATGCCGGGCGGCTCTTGAGCAGGCCGGCGATCGACCCGGCCGCGAGCACGATCAGCCCGTTCACGGTGAGGCCCACCGCGATCTGTATGGCGCCGAGGGCGAACCCTTGGGTCGTGGTGTGGCCGCGAGCGGGATCGATGAACTGCGGGATGAGCGCGAGGTACAGGATGGCGACCTTCGGGTTGAGCAGGTTGGTGATCAGCCCCATCCGCAGCAGCCTCCAGTGCGAATCGCGCTGGAGGCCGCGTGGCTCGAACAACCCGCGGCCTCCCTTCCTGAGTGTCTGCCAGGCGAGGAAGGCGAGGTAGGCCGCGCCGGCGGCCTTGAAGCCGATGTACAGCCATGGGACGGCAACGAAGACCACTGCCAACCCCAGGTTGGCCAAAGTCATGTACACAAGGAAGCCAACCGCAGTCCCGACCAGCGAGACAAGCCCGGCCGCGCGGCCCTGGCTGACGCTCCGGGACACCAGGTACACCATGTTCGGGCCCGGCGTCAGCGCCATTCCCAGTTCGACCAGGGCCATTCCGCCGGCTGCCGCCGATGAGATCATCACACGCGCCACCCTGTCAGATGCGGCGCACCGGACGTCACCCGGCATCCGACCAGCGGTGCTCCAGGCGGTGGCGGCGCGCACCTTGGGCCGGGTCGAAACGCTGCATCCGGGGCAGTTCGGTCACAGCGGTGGGGGGGGGGGGGGCGCCCGGCGCGGCCGCCCCCACAGCCCGCCCTGGTGTTGTGTATTGTTTGTCGTGGGGGGGCGCGGGGGGGGGGGCGGGCGCGCCCTTGCTCAGCCGGACCGTCAGGTAGGCGACGCAGGCCCGGGGGGCGGCCGCGGCCGCGGGGGCCCCCCGGGGCCCCCCGGGGGATGCGGGTCGAGCGGCCCCCCCCGCCCGGGGGCCGGGGCCCCCCCGGGCCCCCCCGCAACAAATGCCCGGGAGGTTGCTTGTTCCTGGGCGTTCCGGCCGGGTGGCCGGGACGCCCAGGGGCACTCAACCGGTAGCGCCGTAGGAAGGAGGCCGGCTGGGCGGATGGAGTCTGGCTCGCTGTGGAATTTCGTCACCTTGACGTTAATCCGTCGGAACAGGGCTGCGCCGGGTGTGCGTCTGACATGCTGAAGGCCCATCGAGAGGGGCCGCAGTCATGCAATGGAAGATCCACGGGGAACGTCCGATCTATGAGAACCCATGGGTGAACCTGTGGCTGGCTGACGTCGAGCAGCCTGACGGCCACCGGTGGGAGCACCATGTGGTCAAGCTGCGGCATCTTGCCGTGGCCGCCATCGTGAACAGTGAGAAGCAGGTCCTCATGATGTGGCGACACCGCTTCATCACTGACACCTGGGCCTGGGAGCTCCCGATGGGGCTGATCGAACCTGATGAAACCGCTGCGGAGGCGGCGGCTCGCGAAGCGCTGGAGGAGACAGGCTGGAGGGCTGGCGAGGTCAAGCCGTTGATCTACGCCCAGCCAGCGAATGGGATCACCGACTCCGAGCACTTCGTCTTCCGGGCTGACGCCGTCGAGTACGTGGGGCCTCCGACCGAGCGCAACGAGTCCGACCGGATCGAGTGGATTCCCCTGTCGGAACTACGCGGGATGATCGACCGGCGCGAGATCGTCAGCAGCGGTTCACTGGTGGGCGTGCTGTACCTGCTGTTGGATGAGGCAGGACTCTGATCAGCCGGCCAGTTCGGCAATACGGCCGGCCAGTTCCACAGCAGCCGGGGTCCGGTGGTGAGGCCTGAGCAACTGGCGGAACTCCCGGAGGTGCGCGGCCACCCTGGGAGACTCCACGATGGCCGCGAGGTCGAGTGCCTGCCCGGCCGTGGCACAGGCCAACTCGACGCGGCGACATTGGAGTTGCGTCCGCGCCAGCCAAAAGGTGTGGAATGCCCGGCCTCGCAGATTCGTCGTCGGCTCGGTCCGGAGAGCTTCGGCGATGAGGGGTTCAGCCGCGGTCGCGTCTCCGAGTTGGCCGAGTGCGATGCCGGTGTCCACCGTGAGCTTGGTCTGGTCGAAGTACTGTACCCAGGCCGGATCGTCGTCGGTCGGGGCAATGCGTCCGAAGTGGTGCTGCGCCTCGCGGATCGCTTCGTGGGTGGCGCCTTGGTCGTGGGCGCTGGCGTGGCCGAAGGCCTCGCGCATGTGGAGCATGGCCATGAGCCTGGGTGTCCCCCTGTCGAGGCGTGCGCTGTCCTGGGCGGCCCGAGCGAGTGTGATGGCGTCCTCGGCCTTGTCCTGGTAGGTCGCCTGGAGGCTGAGGCATGCGAGCACGTTGGCGATGAACTGCCGGTCGTCGATCTCTCGTGCCAGTCGCAGTGACTCGGTGAAGTAGCCCCGAGCCGTACTGTGTTGACGGGCATCGAAGTACGTCCATCCTGTGAGGCGCGCGAGCTCGGCCGCGATGCCGTGGAGGCTGCGCTGGAAGTTGGGGTCCTCGGTGTCCCGGAGTATCCCCTTGACGTAGTTGAGCTGCCCGATCACGGCCGGACGGAGAGCCTCCCCTCCGTGCTCATCGTCGCGCCTCCAGTAGTCCTCGATCGACGCTTGGAGGGACCGCAGGACGGGTTGCGTGACCCTGGTGCCGGCCGCGATGGCAAGGGTGTCGTCCAGGTCGCTGGTCGTCCTCGCCAACACCGGCGAAGCCTGCTGCGCTGCCACGACGGGCCGACGCTGTGCGGGGACTGCTGGACGTTCCCAGTGTCGATCGGCGAGGCCGAGCATGCGCCCCGGGATTCGGAGGCCGTCCGCGATGCGCTCGATGATGTCCATGTTGGTGATCTTCGGTTTACCCTTCATGACCTCGCTCACCCTGCTGGGTGTCAGCTCACACGCTCTCGCGATGCGGGATGGATGGAATCCACCCCTGCGTTTGGCGAGTTGGAAGATCCGGGCGAAGTCTCTGGCCGCGCAGGCAGAGATCATTTCCGGGTCTACCAGCAGACGGCTTGGCAGCCCCGGTTGAGCTGCGGACTCGGTCACATCCGACACCCCCCACGCTCGGAAGATATTGCTGAGTGTCACATGGGGATAACTGGCCGCGAGTTTACCCACCTTGGGTACACGCACTGGCCTTTTTGTGACAGTGGCTGTCCCACGATCCTGATGTTCCCCGAGCACTCGGGGGGTGATGGACATGAAGAGTGGTCCGTACCGATGAGCCCGTTGGACACGGCGTCCTTCCCGGTCCCGCAGGAGTGGGATGTCGAGCCGGGTGCGGCTGCTGTGCCTCCGGCGCGGCGCCTGGTCGTGGCGATTGCCCGGCACTGGCAGGTTCCGATGTCGGAGGACGCGCTGCAGGACCTGGAACTGTGTGCGAGCGAGGTGATCGCGAATGCGCTGGAGCACACCAGAGCCCGGTGCAAAGTTACGGTCCGGTGGACCGGTGAGCGGATGCGGGTGGAGGTCGCGGACAGCAGCCTTCGCACGCCTGAGCCTGGGGCGCCTGAGGACATGGTGACTTCTGGCCGCGGCCTGCTCCTGGTCGAGGCTCTTGCGCACTCGTGGGGCTGGTACCCGGCCGGTTCGGGCAAGGTCGTGTGGTTCGAGTGCGCGGCTGGCCAACTGGTTACTGACGATCGGTGTTTGACCGTTCTTGTGCGCGCCGCTCAAGGACAGGCCCGCGAGTGCCTCGTCCGCTCGGCGTGACGCCCCAAAACTCCGCTCGGCCGTCGTCACTCCCGGACGGGCGGATGGGTGCCGGTCGCGCCGCTTCCGTGAGGCGCGGTCGGCATCCCCCCATGCACCACCTCGGAGAATCGATGGAAGGAGCATCGTCGTGAACAACTCTGAGCCGGAGAAGCCGAAGCCGGCCGAGCGGCCGCCCGGGCCCATGGTCCCGACCCACTGCGGCCTGTCGGCCTGAGCAAGCCCGGGAACCAGCAACGAGAGAAGGGGATCACCCGATGGGATGGGGAATCGGTAAGGGCGGGAGCTCCGGCGGCGGCAAGCACGGCGGGGACAAGGACTTCAGCAAGGACAAGCCGTCAAAGGACGGCTCACAGTCGACGCCGGAGCCGAAGCACAAGGGCGGCGAGAAGAAGTGATGCGCCCCGAGTGCGAGGAGCAGGCCGCCATGCGCGGCCTGCTCCGCTTCGTCGCCGATGACCTCGGGCGAGAGATCCCGGACGAGTGGGTCAGGGCGCTCGCGGCGGTCCCGCGTCACCTGTTCATCCCGGATCGGATCTGGGTCGGCGACGACAACGAGCCGCTGAGCCGGGCCGAGGACCCCGCCGGATGGCTGCGTGCGGCGTACGCGAACGCCCCGGTGGTCACGCAGGTGAATGACGGGGCCGACCCGGGGGACGGTGACGTGTGGCCGTCGTCGTCGGCGTCGATGCCCTCCGTTGTCGTCCGCATGCTCGAAGACCTCGATGTGCGTGCCGGTATGAACGTGCTGGAGGTCGGGAGCGGCACCGGCTGGAACGCCGGCCTGCTAGCGCACCGCCTTGGGGATGCCAACGTGACCACGCTCGAAGTAGACGCGCAGGTGACGGTGGCGGCCCGAACGGCGCTCGGCCGGGCTGGATTCCGTCCTGAGGTGGTCTGCGCGGACGGCAGCGACGGATGGCCCGCGGCTCAGCCCGTCGACCGGCTCATCTCCACCTGCGCCGTGAATCGGGTGCCAACCGCGTGGCTCGACCAGGTACGGGACGGCGGGATCATCCTCACGCCGTGGGAGAACCCGTGGATCGGCTGGGGAACGCTCCGGTTGACGGTGCACGAGGGCCGTGCCGAAGGCAGGTTCATGCCGTACGGCTCGTTCATGCTGATGCGCGGCCAGCGGTCCGATCTTCGGATCTTCCGTGACGTGGTGCGCGACGAGCACGTGCCGGACGAGTCGGTGACCGATCTTGACCCTTGGGCGGGGACCGGCCAGGACGCCGAAGCCCAGTTCGCCATCGGCTCCCGGCTCGGGGACGTGTGGCACGCCCGCCAGCACGACCCTGACGTCGACGGGGTCGCGGTCCGGCTGTGGCTGGCCACCACCGACGCGAGCTCCTGGGCGGCCGTGGACTGGGACGGGAACGAGGGCGCTCGGAGCTTCACCGTCTGGCAGCACGGTCCCCGGCGACTGTGGGATGAGACCGAGACCGCCCACCGATGGTGGCTCGACCACGGGCGGCCGGGCCCCGACCGCTTTGGTGTCACGGCGACCAAGGACGGACAGGCTGTCTGGCTCGACGAGCCGGACAATCCCGTGCGTACAAATGGCCTGTGAATTGGGCGCTCACCCTGGCCGGGTGTGCGCCGTCGCGCGCCCCGGGCTTGTGAAGTCCGGGG
>NZ_JBHWGV010000022.1:85453-98724 GCF_042732955.1 Kitasatospora sp. NPDC059747
AAGGTCCTTGTTTTGGGGCGCACCCCCGGGCCGGGGGGGCCCCGGTCGGCCCCCGGGGTTTTGTTTCCCGGGGGCCCCGCGGGGGTTTGTGCGTGAGCGCCGCCCGAATGGGTGGCAGGGATAAACGCTTAACGATTTACTGCACAGATAGGGTGACTATTCTGGCGTGAGTGCTTCGAGCGAAGCGCGTGCATAGTGAACCCCAGTGGTGCTGATAGCGCCTTCGGGTGTGGCTTCCGGAGAGTGAAGGTCTCCTTAAATGCAGATTCATCTGATGTCTCCGTTCATACCCCTGGCTCTGGCCGGGGGCGGAAACGGAACTCCTGTGGAGCTGTGCAGGGGGCTGCGATTCGCCGCGAGGCGGACCGAAGCGCTCCGATCCGCAGGTTTGATCCTTGCATCATGGCAAGCTGCCTTGTGAGCATGGTGGGTGCTCACGTGAAGCGGGCTTTCAAGTTCCGCTTCTATCCGACCGATGCGCAGGCGGCTGAGATGGCACGCACGTTCGGGTGCGTGAGGCTCGTCTACAACATGGCGTTGGCCGCTCGGTCAGAGGCGTGGACGATGCGCCAGGAGCGGGTGAACTACAACGCCACGTCGGCGATGCTGACGCAGTGGAAGAAGACCGAGGAGCTGGCCTTTCTCTCCGAGGTCTCCTCCGTGCCGCTGCAGCAGGCCTTGCGGCATCTGCAGGGGGCGTTCTCCAACTTCTGGAACAAGCGGGCGAAGTACCCGACGTTCAAGTCGAAGAAGAAGTCCCGCAGGTCCGCCGAGTACACCGCCAGCGCGTTCCGCTACCGGGAGGGTCGGTTGACGCTGGCGAAGATGACGGAGCCGCTGGCGATCGTGTGGTCGAGGCCGCTGCCCGAGGGGCGGTTGCCCTCCACCGTGACCGTGTCGCAGGATGCGGCCGGACGGTGGTTCGTCTCCCTGCTGTGCGATGACCGACCGTCGATGCCCGCGCCCGTCCACGCGGCGGTGGGCCTCGATGTTGGTATCACCAGCCTGGTGACGCTCTCGACCGGGGAGAAGATCACCAATCCGAAGCACGAGCGCGCCGACCGGAAACGCCTGGCCAAGGCACAACGGGAGCTGGCCCGCAAGGCCGAGGGCTCGAACAACCGGGAGAAGGCCCGCAGGAAGGTCGCCCGCGTTCACGCGAAGATCGCCGACCGGCGCAGGGACTTCCTGCACAAGCTCACCACCCGGCTCGTCCGTGAGAACCAAACGGTCGTGATCGAGGACCTGATGGTCCGCAACATGCTCAAGAACCGCACGCTGTCCCGAGCCATTTCGGACGCCTCTTGGACAGCGCTGCGGACCATGCTGGAGTACAAGGCGAAGTGGTACGGCCGTGACCTGGTGACCATCGACCGGTGGTTCCCCAGCTCCAAGCTGTGCTCGGCCTGCGGAACCATCCGTGACAAGATGCCCCTTAACGTCCGCGAATGGACGTGTGGCTGCGGAGCAGTCCACGACCGCGACGTGAACGCGGCACGCAACATCCTGACCGCTGGGCTGGCGGTTGCAGCCTGTGGAGACGGTGTAGGTCCTCAACGGAGCACTTCGGGCGGGCAGTCGTCGGTGAAGCAGGAAGTCCTCCCACCGCAGCGCCCACGCGCAGCGGCTCAGCCGCGAGGCGGAGGGGAATCCCCGTTCCTACAGGACGGGGAGGAAGTCAACGTATCCCCAAGCATGCCCCGGGCTACACGACTCTCGACAACGGGCATGTCGTCCGTAAGCACTCGCTGAGTTGGGCGGCTCGTGGGTTGCTCAGCTACCTGCTCAGCTTGCCGGACGGCACCCGTGAAGACGTTCGGACGCTCGCCGCCAAGAGCATCGAGGGGCGCACGACTGTGGCGCGGGCGCTCGGGGAGCTGGAGGCGGCTGGGCACTACGTTCGGCGCACTCAGCGGGATCCGCTGACGGGGCAGGTTCGGACGGCTGTTTCGGTGCATGAAGTGCCGGTGGCGGGCAAGGCCGTTCACGCGCTGCCGCCGCTTCCCGTGTCTCCGGCCGCCGGGTGTCCTGGAGCTGGAGGGCCAGGCGCCGGAAACGCGGGAAACCCTTCCGTGAAGGTAAGGAAGTTGACGGAGAAGGATGCCGGAAGGCCGTCCGTCCCTCCCTCCCCGCAGCCGTGCTTGACGGAAGGCATGGCGCTGCTGCTCGAACTGGGCCGCCGCGAGCCCCGTATGGCCCTCGCGGGCAGGCCGTTGGCGGACCAGGCCGCCATGGTGGAGGGGCTCCTGGCAGGCGGCTGGACGCCGGATGAGCTGACGAGCGTACTGTCCGCCCCGCTGCCGGACCGGATCGCCCGGAGTGTCGGCGCGATCCTCGCCGCCCGCCTGTCGGCCGTTCCGCCCGTCCCGCGCCCTCGGCCAGCCGTGGTCGGCTCGGATCCGGGGGCGCGGCACCACGAGTGCCCCGGCCGGGACGGCCTGTGCGGTCGGCCGGTTCGCGAGGCGCGCAGCTTGTGCGTGTCGTGCCGGGAGTAGGACCCGTCTCAGCAGGGTGCTTTCAGTCGTCGGGCCATTCGATGCCGTCCGGGCCGGTTGACGATCCGGCCTTGACCGGGTTGCCGACCCAGGCGTTGGCGTTGCCGGCCGTGGCGGGCGTGGTGACCAGGAGCGCCCCGAGTGCTGCCAGTGCGGCGGCTGCGAGCACCCTGCCGATCGTGTGGGTCATGCCGGTTTCCCCTTCCCCCGTGGGACGGCCGGTCGAAGGACGCGGCCGTCCGTCAGTGTGCAACGTGATTGTGGGGCAGGGCAATTGATTAGGCCGCTACTCCGCCGGGGGCCGGAAGGCCACCGGGGCCGCGAAGGCGGCGCGGCGGGTGGTGCGGCGGAGGGCGCGCAGGACGGGGGTGCCGAGGGTGAGGCACAGGGTGATGGTGAGTGCGGCGCGGGGGAGGTCCCAGCCGAGGGACGTCGTCAGGCAGTAGGCGGCGAAGCGGACCAGGTTGGCGGGGAGCGGGTCGCCGGGGACGAAGGAGATGGAGCTGGAGAGGCCGCCGATGTACGGCCAGCCCTGCAGGTTCATGATCGTGCCGTAGAGGATGGACGAGAGAGCGCCGTAAGCGGCGAGAAGGGCGAGTTCGCGCCGTCCGCGCAGGGTCGCGGCGCCGGGGAGGAGGCCCGCGCCCAGGCAGACCCAGCCCATCGCGAGCATCTGGAACGGCAGCCACGGGCCGACGCCGCCGGTCAGCAGGGCGGAGGCGAACATCGACAGCGAGCCGAGGACGAAGCCGAAGCCCGGGCCGAGGACGCGGCCGGAGAGCACCATCAGGAAGAACATCGGCTCCAGGCCGGCCGTACCCGCGCCGAGCGGGCGCAGCGCGGCACCCGCCGCGGCGAGGACGCCCAGCAGCGCGACGGACTTGGCGTCCAGGCCTGGAGCGCCCCCGCCCGCCGACCGGCCCTCGCTGATCTGCGCGATCACGACGGCCAACAACAACGGCAGCAGGAGTGCGAACAGCCAAGGGGCGTCGGCGGAGTGGCCGACCAGGGCGGACTTGGTCGAGGCGAGCAGCGGCCAGCCGAAGGCCGTCACGCCGACGAGGGAGGTGAGGGTCAGCGCCGTGACGGAGCGGCGGCCGAGCGGGACGGGACGACTCATGCTCCCGCCTCGCTCCGCTCGGCAGGGGCATTCGCCCACACGCACCTTCTGATGATTCGCTCGCTGCGCTCACTCATGCTCCCAGCGCCTCCGCCACCTGGTGGACGGTGAGCCACGGTCCCGGGGCCAGCACCTTGGCGACCTGCGGGGCGAACGCGGGGGAGGAGACGACGACCTCGGCCGTCGGGCCGTCCGCGACGATCTCGCCCTCGGCCAGGATGACCGTGCGGTGGGCGAGTTCGGCGGCCAGCTCGACGTCGTGGGTGGCCAGCAGCACGGCGTGGCCCTCGGCGGCGAGGCCGCGCAGGATCTCCACCAGCCGGGCCTTGGCCGCGTAGTCGAGGCCGCGGGTGGGCTCGTCGAGCAGGAGCAGCGGGGGCCGGGCGGTGAGGACGACGGCCAGGGCGAGCGTGAGCCGCTGGCCTTCGGACAGGTCGCGCGGGTGGGCGGTGTCGGCGATGCCGGGCAGCAGGCGTTCGACCAGTGCTCGGCACGTGCCTGCGGGGGCGCTCGCGTCGGTGTCGGCCGCCGCGCACTCGGCGGTGACGCTCTCGCCGTAGAGCAGGTCGCGCGGGTCTTGCGGGACGAGGCCGACCTGGCGGATCAGGTCAGCGGGCCTGGTGCGGTGCGGGGTGCGGTCGCCCACCCGGACGGTGCCGGAGGCGGGGGCGTGCAGGCCGACGAGGCTGCCCAGCAGGGTCGACTTGCCGGCGCCGTTGCGGCCCATCAGCGCGGTGATCTCGCCAGGGCGGAGGGCGAGGTCCACACCGCGCAGGGCGTGCACGGGGCCGCGTCGGACGGCGAGGCGGTCGGCGGCTGCCAGCGGGGAGCCGTCGGGGGAGGGCGCGGCGGCCGGACGGTGTCCGTCGAGGCGCTCGCGCAGCCCGGCGGCCTTGCGGCGGGCGTCGCGTACGGACAGCGGCAGCGGCCGCCAGCCCGCGAGCCGTCCGAGGCCGACCACCGGCGGGTACACCGGCGAGTGCGCCATCACGTCGGCCGGTTCGCCGAGGACGGGCGTGGCGCCGGGGGTGAGCAGCAGCACCTGGTCGGCGTACTGGACGACGCGTTCCAGTCGGTGCTCGGCCATCAGGACGGTCGTGCCGAGGTCGTGCACGAGCCGCTGCAGTACGGCCAGCACCTCCTCGGCCGCGCCCGGGTCGAGCGCGGAGGTCGGCTCGTCCAGGACCAGCACGCGCGGGTGGACGGTGAGCACCGAGCCGATCGCGACGCGCTGCTGCTGGCCGCCGGAGAGCGAGCCGAGGGCGCGGTCGCGCAGGTCGGCGAGGCCGAGCAGGTCGAGGGTCTCCTCGACGCGGCGGCGCATGACGTCGGCCGGCAGGCCCAGGGACTCCATGCCGTAGGCGAGTTCGTCCTCGACGGTGTCGGTGACGAAGTGCGCGACCGGGTCCTGCCCCACCGTGCCCACCAGGTCGGCCAGGTCGCGCGGGCGGTGGGTGCGGGTGTCCCGGCCGCCGACGGTGACCCGGCCGTGCAGGGTGCCGCCGGTGAAGTGCGGGACGAGCCCGCTGACGGTGCCCAGGAGGGTGGACTTGCCGGAGCCCGACGGGCCCACCAGCAGGCAGAGTTCGCCCTCGGGGACGGTCAGGTCTGCGCCGTTCAAGGCCGGCGCGGGAGCGTCCGCGTACTGGACGGAGACCTGCTCGAAGGTGATCACGAAGCCCTCCGGGGCGGGGTCGGGGTGGCGAACGCCGGTACCAGGCCCAGGAGCGCGGCGAGGACGGCGGCCGCCGGCAGCACGGGGACGCTCGGCGGCACGACCGTGGGCGCGAAGGCGGCGGGATCGCGGGTGGAGAGGTAGACGGTGAGCGCGGCGACGGCGACGCCCGAACCGGCGGTGAGCCACTCCGGGAGCGCCCAGGGGTCCGGCCGGTAGCGCGTCCTGACGGACCGCCTGTTGCCGAGGAGCAGTCCGGCGAACGCCGCGGCCAGGCCGATCAGCAGGACGGGGAGCGCCCAGCCGGCGCCCCCGGCGGTCAGCAGGCCGTACGCGGCCAGGCAGACGCCCAGCAGCCCGGCCAGGGTGAGCGCGGCCGTCGCCCGCGCGAGGCGCCGCGGGACGTCGGCGGTGCGGCCGAAGCCGCGGGTGTCCATCGCGGCGGCCAGCGCCACCGAACGCTCCAACGCGCCCTCCAGGACGGGCAGTCCGACGCTCAGCACGGCGGCGACGCCCTTGTCCGTCCGACCGCGCAGGCGGCGGGCGGCGCGCAGCCGCCGGACGTCGGCGACCAGGTTCGGCGCGAACGTCATCGCCACGACGACGGCCACCCCCGCCTCGTACAGCGCGCCGGGCAGGGCGCGCAGGAGGCGGGCCGGGCTGGCGAGCGCGTTCGCGGCGCCGACGCACACCAGGAGCGTGGCCAGGCGCAGCCCGTCGTAGAGCGCGGCCAGCAGGCCTTCGAGGGTGACCCGGCCGCCGATCCGCACCCCCTGCGCCCAGGCGGGCATGGGCACTTCGGGCAGCGTGAACAGCACGTGCGTCCCGGGGATCGGCGAGCCCAGCAGCACGGCGAACAGCAGCCGGATGCCGAGGACGAACAGGCCGAGCCGCAGGAACGCGCCGTACGACCGCGACCAGGGCGCGTCACCGCGCCGGGCCGCGACGACGTAGCCGGCGACGGCGGCGAGCAGCAGCAGGATCGCCGGGTTGGTGGTGCGGGTGGCCGCGGCGCCCAGGCCGAGCGCCCACAACCACCAGGCGCCGGGGTGCAGTTGACGGGAGACGCGCACGGAAAGGGACCTCATCGGGGACGGCGGCGGCGCGACTGCCAGACGGCACCGGCCGCGAGGGCGGCGACGAGGACTCCGCCGGCGATCAGGCCGAGGTCCGGGCCGCTGCCGTCGTCCTTGGCCGCTGCCTTGCTGTCCGTCTTCGCACCGGCGCCGACCTGGTCGGCGCAACCGGCCTTCGGGTAGCCGGCGATGGCGCAGAGCAGGCCGTTCGTGTCGTACCGCAGCGGCGGCGCGACGGCGGCGAGCACCTCGGCGGACGTCGCGTTGGCGGCGACGGTGGCGCAGGCGGTGCGCTGCTCGGGCGGCTGCTCGGCGGAGGCGGCATCGTCGGCCGTGCCGAAGTCGAGGACGACGGCCACGCGCTTGCGGCCCTGCTGCGGGGGCGTGCTCGCGCAGAGGGCGGCGAAGTCGGCGCCGGCGCGGGGCTGCGCGGCGTTCTGCCCGCCGTCCGGGCTGACGGCGAACCGCCACCCGTCGACGCTCCCGTCCGCCGGCACGTGGACCGACGGACCCTGCTGCTGGTAGGCCCAGCCGCCGTCGGCACCCTTCCAGAACGACCAGTACCGGTACCCGGCCGCCTCGGCGGGCACGGCGGAACCGGCGACGAGGAGCACGGCGAGCAGGCCGGTGAGGAGTGCGGCGAGGCGGCCGGTGGGTTGCCTGGCGGCGGTGTGGCCGTGGGCGGTGGGGCCGGCCAGGCGGCTTGCGGCGGTGGGGGCGTCGGCGCGCCCGAGGCGGTTGCCGGGCGCGGCGGCACGGGAGCGGTCGCTCGCTGCCGTGAGCCCGACCGGGGTGCCCGGCGCAGACGAGGCTCCCCGGACCGCCGTGCGGGCACGCCCGGTCGCCGTCGGGCGTCGCGTGCGGGCAGTCGGCGCGGCCGCCGGGCCCGACGCGCTGCCCTCGAACGACGGGCTCCAGCCGGGCCCGCCCGCCGCCGGGAGCCCGGAGGCTCCGGCGGCGTGGCGGGGGTTGGACGTCACAGCTTCGGGGCGCGCTTGCGCTGGAGGCTCAGGATGAGGCCGCCGCCGACGCCGATGAGCAGGCCGACGCCGATCAGCCAGTACTGGGAGATGCCGCCGTCCTTCTTCTTCTCGGCGGCGGGCGCGGCGGAAGCGGGAGCAGCAGGGGCGGAAGCCGTCGTCTTCGGCACCGGGCCGAGCGTGGTGAGCTGCTGCACCAGCGCGGCCGTGTCCCGCTGGGCGGCCTGGGCGACCAGGAGCAGCGTCGCGGCGGCGCCCGCGTCGGTGCCGCCCTTCGTCCACGCGGCGCCGTTCTGGGTCAGCCAGTCCACCGCGCCGGCGGCCTGCTGCGGGTGGCCGCTCTGGGTGAGGCCGAGGGCGGCCCAGGCGGTGGCGGTGTAGTCGGGGGTGGGCGTGGCGCCGGGCATGGTGAGGGTGAGGTGGTTGCCGCCCGCGCCGAGCTGCGCGGTGAGGTACGCCCCGGCGGCCTCCGCCGAGTCGGCGTGCGCGACGGGGGAGGCCGGGGTGGCAGGGGAAGCCGGGGTAGTGGCGGCGCCGTCCTGGCAGGTCAGCGGCTTGGGCGCGGCGTCGGAGCGGACGCCGGCGGTGACCGGGAGCCGGCCGCCGGCCGCGGCGAGCGAGGCCTGGGCGGTGGCCAGCGCGTTGGGCGCGAGGGCGCCGGAGGCGGCGTCGGGCTGGAAGGCGAAGGCGCCGCGCTGGTCGGCGGGGGCGGCGCAGCCGAGCTGGAAGCGGGCGAGCCCGTCGAAGGCGTTCTTGCCGTCCTTGGCGACACCCGCCGGGTCGGTCCTGGCGGCGAAGAGGGCGTTGACGGCGAGGCCGGTGGAGTTGGCGTCGCCGGGGTTGCCGGGGTTGTAGGCCCAGCTGCCGTCGGCGTTCTGGTCGGTCTTGAGCCACTGGACGCCCTTGTCGACGGCGTCCTGGTGCCCGCCGAGCGCGACGAGGGCCTGGACGGCGACGGCGGTGGCGTTGCTGTCCTCGGTCTTGGCGTCGCAGGCCGCGTCGGCGGCCCGGTAGGACGGCCAGCCGCCGTCCTCGCACTGCTGTCCGGTGAGCCAGGCGACCGCCTGGTCGGCCGGGGTCACCTTGGCCGCCGCGAGCGCGGTGAGCGCGAGGGACTGGCGCCACACCCCGTCGTACGTCGGGTCGCCCTTGCCGTACAGGCCCTCGGGGGCAGCGGGGGCAGCGGGGGCAGTGGGGGCAGTGGGGGCAGCGGGGGCAGCGGGGGCCGGCGGGGAGGGGGTGTCGGCGAGGGCCGGTGCGGCGGCGGCGCCGGTGAGCAGCGCGGCGGACAGGGCGGCGGCGCCCAGGCGGGCGGCGGTGAGCATGGTGGAGGTGTGCCTTTCGGTGAGCGGGGCGGGCCCGGCGGGGCCCTTCCGTAGTCCTCGACGGTGCCGGACGGGTGCGTCCGGCCCTCAGGCCGTGTCCCTCGGATCAGGTCGGAGGGCTGATCCGACGGACACGTCCTGGCCGCTCGCCCCTCCCCGGGCGCTCCGGCTCGGCCCGTACTCACGCGCGGGAGCACGGCCTCACGGTTGCGGGGTCAGCGCCGGACTCGCACCGGCTTCCCCCGGGAGAGGGACGGGATGAAGTTTTTGCTGCCCGTTGACTCTAGCCGCCGGCGCCGCCCGCCGGACCGCGGCGAGCAGGAACACGTTCCAGTAAGCGGGGGCGGGCGGAGACCTCACGGCAGCGTGAGCAGCCGCGCCGCCGTGTGCAGGTCGGCCCGGACCTCGGCGATCGAGGAGCGGCCGGAGAGCCAGGAGACCAGCGCCGAGTGCCAGGTGTGCTCGATCACCCGGACGGCCGCGCGCTGGCTCTCGCTCGGTGGCCCGGACTGGCCGATCGCGTCCAGGATGAGCTGTCCGGTCGCGGAGCTCACCTGGTCCACCTCGGCCCCGACCGAGCGGTCCGCGAAGGACAGCGCCCGCACCATGGCCTCCGCCAGGAGCGGTTCGCGCTGGAGCGCGTGGAAGGCCCGGGTGAGCGTGTCGGCCACCCGCGGCGCCGGTTCGTCGTCGGTCGGCGGGTGGCGCCGGATGTGCTCCTGGAGGCTCTGCAGCTGTTCGAGCATGACCGCGACCAGCAGGTGGACCTTGGACGGGAAGTACCGGTAGAGCGTGCCGAGGGCGACCTCGGCGCTCTCCGCGACCTCCCGCATCTGCACCGCCTCGTACCCGCCGCGCGCGGCCAGGGCGGTGGCGGCCCGCAGGATCCGCCGCCGGCGCTCGGCCTGGCGGGCGGTCAGCGGCGGCTCCCCGGCCGGCGGGGCGGCGGGGCTCGCGGACGTGCTCGGCGACGACAAGGGGTGCTCCCGGGGGCGCGTGGGTGGCGGCGCGCCGCACGGGGGCGGCGCACCGTCGACCCGGGGTCGGCCGGGTCGGCGTGGCGGGAATCACCAGCCCTGGCTCCGGAGGGAAAGCTACGGGCCGGTATCTTCGAGGTCTCTCATTGTTCACATGGTCGATGACGAGTTCCACAGCCACTGAAACCTGATCTACTTTAGCGACCGGCAGCACAGATAGCAGCTAGAGAAGAGGGCCCAGGATGACCGCGCAGCCGCTGCGGATTGCCCTGCTGTCGTACCGCGGCGACCCGTTCTGCGGTGGCCAGGGCGTCTACGTGCGTCACCTGTCCCGCGAGCTGGCCAGGCTCGGCCACCACGTGGACGTGATCGGCGCCCAGCCGTACGCCGTCCTGGACGAGGTCGAGGGGCCGGGGTCGGTGCGCCTCGTCGAGCTGCCCAGCCTGGACCTGTACCGCGCGGACGACCCGTTCCGCACGCCCGGGCGCGGCGAGTTCCGCGGGCCGGTGGACGTGCTGGAGTTCGCCACGATGCGCACCGGCGGCTTCCCCGAGCCGCTGACGTTCTCGCTGCGCGCCCGGCAGTACCTGGCCCGGCACAAGGGCCGCTACGACGTCGTGCACGACAACCAGACCCTCGGCTACGGCCTGCTCGGGCTGGCCCGGCACGGCTTCCCGCTGGTCACCACGATCCACCACCCGATCACCGTCGACCGGCGGCTGGAGCTGGACGCGGCCACCACCCGGATGCGCCGGCTGTCGCTGCGCCGCTGGTACGCCTTCACCCGGATGCAGCGCCGCGTCGCCACCCGGCTGGACCACGTGATCACCGTCTCCGGCAGCTCGAAGCGGGAGATCGCCGAGCACCTGGGCGCCGCGCCCGGCGCCGTCTCGGTGGTGCCGATCGGCGCCGACACCCGGCTGTGGTCCCCGTCGGCGGAGGTCGCGCGGGTGCCCGGGCGGATCGTCACGACCTCCAGCGCGGACGTCCCGCTCAAGGGCCTGGTGTACCTGGTCGAGGCGCTGGCCAAGGTCCGCACCGAGCGGCCCGCGCACCTGGTCGTGGTCGGCAAGCCGCAGAAGGAGGACGGCCCTGTCACCGAGGCGGTCCGCCGCTTCGGGCTGGAAGAGCACATCGAGTTCCGCAGCGGGCTGACCGACCCGGAGCTGGTCGACCTGTACCGCTCGGCCGAGGTGGCCTGCGTGCCGTCGCTGTACGAGGGCTTCTCGCTGCCCGCCGCCGAGGCGATGGCCACCGGCACGCCGCTGGTGGCGACCACCGGCGGCGCGATCCCCGAGGTGGCCGGGCCGGACGGGGAGACCTGCCTGGCCGTGCCGCCGGGGGACGCGGACGCGCTGGCCGCCGCGCTCGGCCGGCTGCTGGACGACCCGGAGCTGCGCGAGCGGCTCGGGGCGGCCGGCCGCGAGCGGGTGCTGGCCCGGTTCACCTGGGAGCGGGCCGCCGAACTGACCGCCGACGCCTACCGCGCGGCGATCGCCACCGGGGTCGGCGCGCGGGCCCGCTCCGGGCCGGGCTGGCGGTACGTGCCCTGAGTCCGGGCCGGTCCGCGGCGCCGACCGGCGTGCGGGAGACCTGATGAAGCGTCAAACGCGCTTGATGGCACGACGCTTGGTAGCAAGACGCTTGATGGCAAGACGCTTGGTAGCAAAGGAATGGGAGCCCTGCAGTGCTGACCGTCGATTTCTCGCGCTTCCCGCTCGCCCCCGGCGACCGGGTGCTCGACCTGGGCTGCGGCGGGGGCCGGCACGCGTTCGAGTGCTACCGCCGCGGTGCCAACGTGATCGCCCTCGACCAGAACGCCGAGGAGATCGCCGAGGTCAAGAAGTGGTTCGCCGCGATGGAGCAGGCCGGCGAGGCCCCCGAGGGCGCGTCGGCGACCGCGATGGAGGGCAACGCGCTGGCGCTGCCGTTCGAGGACGAGTACTTCGACAAGATCATCATCTCCGAGGTGATGGAGCACATACCCGATGACAAGGGCGTGCTCAACGAGATGTTCCGGGTCCTCAAGCCCGGCGGCCTGCTCGCCGTCACCGTGCCGCGCTGGCTGCCCGAGAAGATCTGCTGGGCGCTGTCCGACGAGTACCACGAGGTCGAGGGCGGCCACATCCGCATCTACCGCGGCGACGAACTGCTCGGCAAGCTCAAGGACGCCGGCCTGGAGCCCTACGGCACCCACCACGCGCACGCGCTGCACTCGCCGTACTGGTGGATCAAGTGCGCCGTCGGCGTGGACAACGACAAGGCGCTGCCCGTCAAGGCCTACCACCAGCTGCTGGTCTGGGACATCGTCGGCACTCCGGTGATCAGCACGCTCACCAAGGCCGCCGAGAAGGCCCTCAACCCGGTCATCGGCAAGAGCTTCGTCGCCTACGCCTCCAAGCCGCGGCGGGCCGGCGCATGACCGCCGCCGTCCCCGAGGTGCTGCTGCTCGACGGGGTGCTCGACGCCGAGCAGGCCGCCGGCACCGTCCGCAGCATCCTCGCCGAGCAGCGCCCCGACGGCGCCATACCGTGGTTCACCGGCCACCACCTCGACCCGTGGGACCACACCGAGGCCGCGATGGCCCTCGACACCGCGGGCGAGCACGCCGCCGCCGAGGCCGCCTACCGCTGGCTCGCCGCCCACCAGAACCCGGACGGCTCCTGGTACGCGGCCTACACGGACGGCGAGGTCTCCAACCGGGCCAAGGAGACCAACTTCTGCGCCTACGTCGCCGTCGGGGTCTGGCACCACCACCTCAGCACCGGCGACGACGCGTTCCTGGAGTGGATCTGGCCGGTGGTCCGCCGCGCCCTGGACTTCATCGTCCGGCTGCGGCTGCCCGGTGGCCCGATCTCCTGGCGCCTCGACGAGGACGGCACCGCGACCGACGAGGCGCTGCTCACCGGCTCGTCCAGCATCCTGCACGCGCTGCGCTGCGGGCTGGCCGTCGCCGAGTACCTGGAGGAGCCGCAGCCCGACTGGGAGCTCGCGGCCGGCCGGCTGCGGCACGCCGTCGCCCGCCACCCCGAGCGGTTCCTCGACAAGGACCGCTTCTCGATGGACTGGTACTACCCGGTGCTCGGCACCGCGCTGCGCGGCGAGGCGGCGCTGGCCAGGATCGAGCGCGACTGGGACCGCTTCGTCGTCCCCGGCCTCGGCGTGCGCTGCGTCAGCGACCGTCCGTGGGTGACCGGCGGCGAGAGCGCCGAACTCGCCCTCGCGCTCTGGGCGATCGGCGAGTCCGACCGCGCCGTGGACATCCTGCGCTGGATCCAGAAGCACCTGCGGCACGAGGACGGCTCCTACTGGACCGGGTACGTGTTCGAGGACGACGCCATCTGGCCCGAGGAGCGCACCACCTGGACGGCCGGCGCGCTGCTGCTCGCCGTCGCCGCGCTCGGCGGCGACCCGGCGACGGTCGCGGTGTTCGGCGGGGACGACCTGCCGGAGGGACTGGTGGTCCAGGACTGCTGCTGAGGCGGCCGGGCCGGGACACGCGGAAGGGGGGGGGGCGCCCCGGGGGGGCCCCCCCCCCCGCCGCGGGGGGGGGGGGGCCCGGCGGGGCGCCGCGGGGGGGGGGGGCGCCCCCCCGGGGGGGGGGGGGGGGGGGGGGGGATAAA
>NZ_JBHWGV010000022.1:98734-100812 GCF_042732955.1 Kitasatospora sp. NPDC059747
GGGGTGCGGGTGGGGTGTCTGGCGGGCTGGGTCGGGCGCGGGGGGGGCGGCGCGCGGGGGGGGGGGGGGCCGCGCGGCCCCCCCCCCCCCCCTTCCGGCTGCGTGGCGGTTCAGCCGCGCTGGATGCCCGAGGTGTCGGCCAGCACGCCCTGGGTGCCGTCCTGGAGCTGGGCGACCAGCGCGGTGCCGCGCTGCTCGACCGCCAGGTACCAGGTGCCGGGGACCAGCTCGCCGATCGGCGCGCCGACCGGGTTGTCCTTCGGCGCCAGCGCGCGCGGGGCCGGGACGGCGAACCAGAACGGCGCGAAGTCGGCCGCCGGGGCCGGCTGCGGGGCCGGGGCCGGCTGTGCGGCGACCGGGGCCGGGGTGATGTCCTGCGGGCCGGGCTGGCCGGCCTGGCCGGGCGCACCCGGGGCCGGGTAGCCGTAGCCGCCGGGCTGGGCGCCGTACGCCGGGGCCTGGTTCGGGTCCTGGCCCTGCACCGGGTAGCCGTACTGGCCGGGCTGGGGCTGACCGGGCTGACCGGGCTGGCCCGGCATCGGGTAGCCGCCCTGGTACGGGACGGCCGGACGGTCGGTCACCAGCGGCGCCTTCAGCGCGGGCACCAGCGGAGCGGCCGCGGCGGCGCCGGCGAGCACGATCAGCGAGATGAGGCCGAGCCAGGCGCCGAAGCCGTGGCTGACGCTCGGACCGGTGCCGGCGCCGCCCAGCGCCCAGACGGACGTCCAGAGCGCGGCCACCGCGAAGGCGATGCCCCACTGGTCCAGCCGCAGGCCGAGGACCTGACGGTTGGCCGCGGCCGGGCCCTGGAACCGCTGCACCAGGATCAGCGCGGCGGCGGCGATGCCCAGCAGGTAGATCGACGGCAGGACGGGGAACAGCGCGGTGCTCCAGGCGTTCTGCGACGTGTCGATGTTCCCGCAGTACGCCCCGGAGCAGTTCCAGCTCAGGTAGGGCAGGAAGGAGGCGATGAAGAGCAGGACGGCCGCGCCTGCGACGGCGGCGTCTCCCCTGGTGAGAGCGCGCAGATTCACTTACGTTCCCCTCGTTGACGGTTCGTGGACGGCGGTCCGCCCGGTCGCGCCGACCGGCCGGGAACCCCCGAACGGACCAGAAGCCTAGGGCCAACCGCCCCACCGGCGCACAGCGGGGACCGGGAACGGGGCGAATTCGTTGCAAACGGCGCAGCCCGAGCGCCCCGGGAGCGTGGCCCGGGCGCCGCGGGAGCGCCGCCGGATTCAGCCCCGCGAGGTCAGATACGCCGTCAGCGCGTCGGCGATCCCCTCGGCCGCCTTCTGGCGCCACTGAGGGTCCGTCATCCGCTTCGCGTCCGCCGGGTTGCGCATGTTACCGCACTCGATGAACACCTTGGGGACCGTCGAGAGGTTGAGGCCGCCCAGGTCGGAGCGGGTGTCCAGGCCGTTCTCGGCGATGTAGTCGGCGAACGGCTCGCCGGTCGCGGCGTGGAACCGCTCGCGCAGCAGCAGGCCGAGCCGGTGCGACGGTTCGACGATCGCCGAGTTGTCCGCCTTCCCGGCGACCACCTTGGCGGGCATGATCACGTGGAACCCGCTGCCGCTCGCCGGAGCGCCGTCCGCGTGCACCGAGAGGGCCACGTCGGCGTGGGCGTCGGCGGCGGCCCTGGCGCGCTCGTCGATGCACGGGCCCCACGGGCGGTCGCCGTCCTGGGTGAACGCCACGGTCGCGCCGCGGGCGGTGAGGATCGCGCGGGCGCGGCGGGAGACGTCCAGGGTGTAGTCGGCCTCGGTGTAGCCGGCGTCGGTCTCGGTGCCGGTGGTGTCGCACTCCTTGCGGGCGTTGCCGATGTCGACCTGACGGTTGATCTCGGCGGTGTGCGAGGAGTTGCCGGGGTTGTGGCCGGGGTCGAGCAGGATCGTGCGGCCGGTGAGGGCGGTCGAGGCGGCGGTCCCGGGGGTGGGGGCGTCCGACGGGGTGGCGGGTGGTGCGGCGGGTGGCGTGGTGGGTGGGGTGGTGGCGCTCGGGGTGCCCCCGGGCGCGGGGGGGGGGGGCGGGCGGGCGGGGGGGGCGCGCGCCCCCCGGGGCGGCCCCCCCCCGCC
>NZ_JBHWGV010000023.1:0-26327 GCF_042732955.1 Kitasatospora sp. NPDC059747
CGCGCTCCCGCGACGCGCGGCGCCCCCCCGCGCGGCCCCGCCCCCCCCGCTCCGACCCGCCCCCCCGCCGCGGGCCTGCGGCGGGCCCCCCCCCCCACGTCATCGGACGTTCTTGGCGAAGTACTCGAAGGCCTGCTTCGCCTGGTCCTGGAGCGAGGGGCCGGCCAGGTACCCGGTCGGGTTGCGGTCGCCGACCGAGGTGACGCTGATCAGGTTGGGCTTGCCGTCCTTGACGATGAACCAGCCGCCGCCGTCGGCGCCGCCGGTCATGGTGCAGCCGATCGCGTACATCGGCGGGCGGGCCCGGTCGAAGGACAGCCGGGCCGGCGCGGCCGGCGCGTCGCAGTGGTCGAGCTCCGCACCGTCGAACGGCTTCTCGGCGGGGTAGCCGTAGGCGGACGCCGAGGTGATCTGCTCGCGCGGGGCGTTGAACCAGACCGGGACCGAGCCGCCGACCGTCTCCTCCAACGACCGGCCGGAGCCGCTCTCGTCGCGCACCCGGACGATCCCGTAGTCGTACTGGTCGTGGGCGCCGGTGCCGCTCTCCTTGAGCCAGGTCGGCGAGACCAGCGCGCGCACCGCCGTCCAGCGGCCGTACGGGGACACCTGCTGGTCGGTGGCCGGCTTCCCGCGGCCGGCCTGGCCGTCGCGGTTGTAGCCGGGCACGAAGGTGACGTTCCGCAGCCAGGCGCCGCCCTTGCCGTCGTGCAGGCAGTGGGCGGCGGTGTAGACGAGGTCGCTGCGGCCCGGGGCGGCCGGGTCGGAGACCACCGTGCCGGAGCACGCGGCGTCGCCCCCGGGCGCGGTCACGAAGAGCCTGCCGACCACGGCGGCGGCGGGGCCGTACGGGTGCGGCTGCGCCTGGGCCGGGACCGGGGCCGGGGGAGCGTCCTGCGGCGCGTCGCCCTGGGCGGCGGTGCGCGGGGCCTCCGGGACGGGCCGGCCCTTGGCGGCCTCCATCCTGGTGCGGGACCAGAAGCCCGGGGGCACCTCGTTGGCGAAGGCGCTGTCGGCGACGAAGCGGGCCCAGTCGTCGACCTTCCAGCCGGCCAGGTCGCCGGGACTGGTCGGCGGCGCCGGCCTGGCGAGGGTGGCCGGCGCGCTCGCGGCGCTCCCGGCGGTCCGGTCCGGCCCGCAGGCGGTCGCGGTGAGGGCGAGCGCGGCGAGCGCCGCGGCGCCGGCCAGTGCGGCCCGGCGCCGCGGCACGCGTCCGCGGGTGGTGTACGGCACGGTGCATCGTCCCCGGCGGTGGGTGAACGCGGTCACTGCTTCCTGGAGATCCAGTCCAGGGCGTTCTTGGCGACCGTCTCCAGGTACGGGCCGCTCAGCGAGGTGTGCTCCTGGGTGCCGATCGAGGTGTTGCTGACCAGCGCCGTCCGCCCGTCGGGCATGGTGGCGAACCAGCCGCCGCCGCTGGCGCCCTGGGTCATGTTGCAGCCGATGGTGAGCATCGACGGCCGCTTCGGGTCGAAGGACAGGCGGGTCGGCTTCCCGCCGTCGCACTTGTACAGCTCCTGGCCGTCGAACGGCTTGTAGAGCGGGTAGCCGACGGCCGAGACGGAGAGCCGGTCGCGCGGGGCGTCGAACCAGACCGGGACGGCCGAACCGACCGTCTCCTCCAGCGACTTGCCGGTGCCGCTCTGGTTGCTCACGTGCATGATCGCGAAGTCGTACTGGCTGGCGGAGTCCCCGGTGCCGCCGCCCTCGACCACCCACTGCGGCGAGGTGGTGACCTGGTCGGCCCACCAGGTGCCGAGCGGGGCCAGCTCGGACAGCGGGGCCTTCTTGCCGCCGCTGGAGGCGCCCGAGTTGTTGTAGGCGGGCACGAACACGAGGTCCTTGTAGTAGTTGCCGCCCTTGCCCTCGTGCACGCAGTGGCCGGCTGTCCAGACCAGGTTGCTCTTGCCCGGGTGCTGCGGGTCGGTGATGACCGTCGCCGAGCAGTTGCCCCGGCCGCCCTGGGCGCTGAAGAACACCTTGCCGGAGGGCTGCTTGGTGTACGGGCGCGGCACCGGCACGGCCTTGACCACCGGCGGCTCGGGGTCGGTCACGCCGTCGTCGGCGGCCGGCTTGGCGGTGGGCGGGGCCGGGTCGGCCGGCTTGGAGTCGCCCATCTTGTCCGGGTTCCAGAAGTCCTTCACGACCGGGTTGTTGAAGACGTGCTTGGACGCCCAGTTGTCCCAGTCCTCGAACTTCCACTTCTTCAGGTCGTCCCAGCTCTTGGGCAGGCCCTCCAGCAGGCTGGTGGGGATGCCCGAGGGCAGCGTGATCCCGCCGATGACGCCGCCGCCGGGGGCGGGGCTGCCGGGGCCGCTCGCCGAGGCGGGCGGCGGTGCGGCGGTGTCCGTGCCGGTGGCCGAGGACGGGCCGTCCGGGCCGCAGGCGCTCACCGCGAACAGGGTGCCGGCGGCGAGGACGGCTGCGACGGCGGACCGGTGGATCGATGGCATCTGTGCGCTTCCCCCTGTGGATCGGTGCGTGGACGGGACGGTGGTTCGTGGACGGGACGGTCCGGGGTAGGAGTCTTCCACTGGTCGGGAGGACGGCGCCGGGCGCCCCCGGGTTGCGGCTCCTGAGCGGTGGTCACCGATCCGTGACGAAGCCTCCACAGGAGCCACCGGTACAACCGGGCCTCCTCCCCGGCGGTGAACAATCACCGATCTTCACCCGGACGAGTGAGCCGTCCTTGTGATCACCCGTCAGGGATAGGTAACCCTTACCTGACGCGACGGTGCGAGCGCCCGCCGAACCCCCCTCCGCCATCCGCGCGCGTCCGCACCCCACGCGTCCCGAGGAGCACCCTTGAGCACCGCCGCCCTGACCGGAGCCCCGCCCGAAACGCTGCCGCCCGCGGACCGGCCGGCCGGGCCCGACCCGCTGCTGCACCCCGACCCCGCCGTCGCCGCCGAACAGGCCGCGCTGGAGGCCCTGTTGCGCTGCTGGACGCGCGAGACCGGCGCCCGCCCGGGACCGGACGGCCGACTGCGGATCGCCGTGCTCGGCGGCGCCGCACGGCTCTCCGCGCCCGTCCGCCACTGGTCGCCCGGCGGCTGGCACCGCTTCGGCCCGGCCCGCCTCGGCGCCGGCGACGGCGCCCCCGACGCCCCGGTGGACGCCGTCACCGCCGCCGCGCTGCTCGCCGCCGCGGCCGCCGACCGGCCCGACCCCGGACAGGTCGCCGACCTCGCCGCCAGGGTCGCCGACTCCGTCGTGCGCACCGCCGAGATCCTCGCCCACCGCCGCACCGGCGCCGCGCCCGGCGGACCGGAAGGCTCCCACTTCCTCGCCGCCGAACAGTCCCTGCTGCTCGGCCACCCCCTGCACCCCACCCCCAAGAGCCGCGACGGCCTCGGCCCGGCCCAGAGCGCTGCCTACTCGCCCGAACTGCACGGCTCCTTCCAGCTCCACTGGTACGCCGTCGACCGGGCCCTGCTCGCCGCCGGATCCGCCCTCCCCGAGGCCGCCGAGCGGATCACCGCCCGCCTGCTCGGCGACCGCGCCCCGCTGCCGCCCGGCACCGCCGCCCTGCCCCTGCACCCCTGGCAGGCCCGCGAGCTGGCCCACCGCCCGGCCGTCGCCGCCCTGCTCGCCGAAGGACTCCTGCACGACCTCGGCCCGGCCGGCGACCCCTGGTACCCCACCTCGTCGGTGCGCACCGTCTACCGGCCCGGCACCCCGTGGATGCTCAAGCTCTCGCTCGGCCTGCGGATCACCAACTCCCGCCGGGAGAACCTGCGCAAGGAGCTCCACCGCGGCCTGGAGGTGCACCGGCTGCTGGAGAGCGGCCTCGCCGCCGAGTGGCGGGCCGCCCACCCGGGCTTCGAGGTCGTCCGCGACCCCGCCTGGATCGGCGTCGACCACCCCGCCCTCGGCGACCCCGGTGGCCTGGACACCGTCCTGCGCGCCCAGCCCTTCGCCCCCGCCGACCGCGCGCTGTGCGTCGCCGGGCTCGTCGCCGAACAGCCGCTCGGCACCGGCACCACCGTGCCGTCCCGGCTCGGCGACACCCTCCGGGCGCTCGCCGTGCGCTGCGGCCGCCCGCTGCGCACCGTGGCCGCTGAATGGTTCCTGCGCTACCTGGACGCCGTCGTGCTCCCCGTCCTGTGGCTGGACGGCCGAGGCGGCATCGCCCTGGAGGCGCACCAGCAGAACAGCCTCGTCCTGCTCGACGCCGAAGGCTGGCCCCGCGGCGGGCGCTACCGCGACAACCAGGGCTACTACTACCGGGAGAGCGCCCGCGAGCGGCTCACCGCCCGGCTGCCCGGCCTCGGCGAGCACAGCGACACCTTCCTCCCGGACGACGTGATCGACCACCACTTCGCCTACTACCTCGGCATCAACCACGTGCTCGGCCTGGTCGGCGCGCTCGGCTCCCAGGGGCTCGCCGACGAAACGGTGCTGCTCGCCGCGCTGCGCCGCTTCCTCGCCGGACCGGAGGCGACCGCCACCGGCTCGACGCTGCCCGCCCTGCTGCTCGACGCGCCGACGCTGCCCTGCAAGGCCAACCTGCTCACCCGGATCAACGGCCTGGACGAGCTGGTCGGCCCGGTCGCCACGCAGTCCGTCTACGTGGACATCCCCAACCCCCTGGCGGACGCGTGCGTGAGCGAGCGGTGGGGGTCCCCCCGGCCGGAGGCTGGGGGAGAGTGAACCAGGAAGAGGTGCGCGTGGGCGAATGCCCCCGCCGAGCGATGGGGGTACCTCCCAGCCGCCAGGGCTGGGGGAGAGGCGGAGGCATGATGCTCGACGACGTGCCCGGGTGGGGCGAGACCCCCACCCCGGCCGGCGGGTTCCGGCTCCGCCCGGTCCGGCTGCCCGCCGACCTCGACCTGCTCGCCTGCTGGATGAACGACCCCGAGGTCGCCGCCTTCTGGGAGCTCGCCGGGCCGACCGCCGTCACCGCGGAGCACGTCCGGGCCCAGCTCGACGGCGACGGGCGCAGCGTGCCCTGCCTGGGCCTGCTCGACGGCACCCCGATGAGCTACTGGGAGGTCTACCGCGCCGACCTCGACCCGCTCGCCGCGCACTACCCGGCCCGGCCCCACGACACCGGCGTCCACCTGCTGCTCGGCCCCGCCGCGAGCCGCGGCCGGGGCCTGGGCGCCGTCCTGCTGGCCGCCCTCGCCGACCGGATCCTGCGGCAACGGCCGCGCTGCGAACGGGTGGTGGCCGAACCCGACGTCCGCAACCGGCGCTCGGTCCGGGCCTTCGAACGCGCCGGGTTCCGCCCGGCCGGCGAGCTCGACCTGCCCGCCAAGCGCGCCGCCCTGATGATCCGCGACCGCGCCCCACTCCCCGCCTAGGACACCCCCGTGCACTCCTCGACCCCCCAGCCGCCGTACGACCTGCTCGGCGTGGGCATCGGCCCGTTCAACCTCTCGCTCGCCGCGCTCGCCGAGCCCGTCCCCGGCCTGCGGACGCTCTTCTGCGACCAGCGCCCGGAGTTCCGCTGGCACCCGGGGATGCTGGTCGACGGGGCCCGGATGCAGGTGCCGTTCCTCGCCGACCTGGTCTCCCTGGTCGACCCGACCAACCGGTGGTCCTTCCTCAACTACCTGCGCGACCAGGAACGGCTGTTCCCGTTCTACTTCGCCGAGCGCTTCCAGCTGCCGCGCCGCGAGTACGACCACTACTGCCGCTGGGCCGCCGAACGGCTCGGCACCTGCCGGTTCGGCACCGAGGTCAGCGAACTGCACTGGGAGGACGGCCTGTTCCGGGCCGAGCTGACCGACGCCGCGACCGGCCGGCGCAGCCGCGTGCACGCCCGCAACCTCGCGCTCGGCGTCGGCACCCGGCCCGTCCTGCCCGAGGCCTTCGCCGCCCTCGACGGCCACCCCGGGGCGTTCCACTCCGCCGACTACCTCGACCGGCGGGCCGCCCTCGGCGGCGCCCGGGACATCACCGTCGTCGGCAGCGGCCAGTCCGGCGCCGAGGTCTTCCTCGACCTGCTGCGCCGCCACGACGGCGACGGCGTCCGGCTGCGCTGGCTCACCCGCACCCGGGCCCTCGCACCCATGGAGTACTCCAAGCTCGGGCTGGAGCACTTCACCCCCGACTACACCCGGTACTTCCACGGCCTGCCCGAGCCCGTCCGGGACACCCTGGTCGCCGCCCAGTGGCAGCTCCACAAGGCCGCCAGCGCCGAGACCCTCGCCGAGATCCACGACCACCTCTACGAGCGGACCATCGGCCGCCCGATCGACACCGCCCCGGTCGAGATCACCCCCGGCACCGCCGTCACCGAGGCCAGGACCGGGCCCTGCGGCGGCCTCGAACTGCGCTGCCGGCACACCGACTCCGGCGCCGAGCACCTCGTGCGCACCGACGCCGTGGTGCTCGCCACCGGCTACCGGGCCGCCCGCCCGGCCGCGCTCGAACCGCTCGCCCACCTGATCGACTGGGACGCGGCCGGGCGCTACCGGGTCGACCCGGACCACCGCGTCGCCACCCGGCCCGAACTCACCGGCGGCCTCTACGTCCAGAACGCCGAACTGCACACCCACGGCGTCGGCACCCCCGACCTCGGACTCGGCGCCCACCGCGCCGCCGTCATCCTCAACGCCGTCACCGGCCGCACCGTCCACCGGCTGCCCACCCGCACCGCGTGGACCGGCTTCGCGCCGCCCGTCCCCGCCTTCCCCCACCCCCAGGAGCTGACCCGTGCCGCAACCGCCGGCCGCTGAACCGCCGCTCTACCTGCCGCCGCAGCTCACCCCCGGGCCCTGGCAGCGGGCCGGGCGCGCGCTGCTGGCCAAGATGCTCGGCGAGTTCGCCTACGAGGAACTGCTCACCCCGGTCCCCGTCCCGGACGCGGACGACGAGTACCTGCTCGGGCTGCCCGAGGCCGAGTACCGCTTCACCGCCCGCCGCGGCGCCTACGGCAGCTGGCGGGTCGACCCGGACTCCGTCCGCTGCGACCGCGAGGACGGCCTCGACCCGCTGCGCTTCCTCCCGTACGCCCGGCACACCCTCGGCCTGCGCGGCGAGACCACCGGCCACCTGATCCGCGAGCTCACCGCCACCCTCACCGCCGACGCGCACCAGCTGGCCACCGCGCTCACCGCCGCCGAACTCGCCGACCTCGACCACGCCGCGCTGGAGGGCCGCCAGGAGGGCCACCCCTGGATCGTCCCCAACAAGGGCCGGATCGGCTTCTCCGCCGCCGACGCCGCCCACTGGGCCCCCGAGGCGCGCACCCCGCGCCCGCTGCCCTGGATCGCCGTCCACCGCCGGCTCGCCCGCTACCGCGGCGTGCCCGGGCTCGAACGGCCCGAGCAGCTCTACGCCCGCGAGCTCGACGACCCCGGCGCGCTGCGCGCCGCGCTCGGCCCCGACGCCGACGACTACCTGCTGCTGCCCGTCCACCCCTGGCAGTGGGACGAGACGGTCGTCCCGCTGTTCGCGCCCTGGATCGCCTCCGGCGAGATCGTCCCGCTGCCCTCCGACGGCGACCCACGGCTGCCCCAGCAGTCCATCCGCTCCTTCTTCAACACCGCCCACCCCGAACGCTGCACCGTCAAACTGCCGCTCTCCATCCTCAACACCCTGGTCTGGCGCGGGCTGCCGGTGGAACGCACCCTCGCCGCGCCCGCCGTCACCGCCTGGATCCACCGCCTGCGCGACGCGGACCCGTTCCTGCGCGACGAGTGCCGGGTGATCCTGCTCGGCGAGATCGCCTCCGTCACGGTCGACCACCCGCTCTACCGCGACCTGCCCGAGGCGCCCTACCAGTACAAGGAGCTCCTCGGCGCGATCTGGCGCGAACCGCTCGGCCCCTTCCTGGACGGCGGCGAACGCGCCCGCACCCTCGCGTCCCTCCTGCAGACCGGCTCCGACGGCCGCGCCCTCGCCGCCGAGCTGATCGCCCGCTCCGGGCTCGCCCCCGCCGAGTGGACCCGCCGGCTGTTCGCCGCCATGCTGCCGCCGCTGCTGCACTTCCTCTACCGCTACGGGCTGGTCTTCTCCCCGCACGGCGAGAACGCCATCGTCGTCTTCGACGCGCACGACGCCCCGGCCCGGCTCGCGGTCAAGGACTTCGTCGACGACGTCAACCTGAGCGACGAGGACCTGCCCGAACTGCGCGACCTGCCCGCCGACGTCGACGACGTCCTGCTCCGCGAGCCCCCGCAGGGCCTGTGCCAGTTCCTCCACTCCGGGCTCTTCATCGGCGTCTACCGCTACCTCGCCCCACTCCTGGAGGCGCAGACCGGCCTGCCCGAGGCCGACTTCTGGGCCCTCCTGCGCGACGAGATCGCCCGCCACCAGGACCGCTTCCCCGAGCTGCGCGAGCGCTTCGAGCTGTTCGACCTCCTCACCCCGCGGATCGACCGGCTCTGCCTCAACCGCAACCGGCTCCTCCTCGACGGCTACCAGGACCGCCCGCACCGCCCGCACGCCGCCCGGCACGGCACGGTGCCCAACGCCCTCGTCACCCCCGGCGCGGATCTTCCGGGGCGACGCGACCGGATTGTCACCCCCGCGCCGTAGGGTGGGAGGGTCATGACGAACGACTCCCAAACCCAGCTCCCCGGCGAGGACGCACCCGCCCCGGCCGAGACCGGGGAAGCCGTCGCGGTCCCCCGCTCGCGCATCCCCGAGCTGCTCCACGCCGCCGTCGAGTCCGTCGGCGGCGTGGAACGCCCCGGTCAGGTGAAGATGGCCGAGGCCGTCGCCGACGCGGTCGACAACGCCGAGCACCTGCTCGTCCAGGCCGGCACCGGCACCGGCAAGTCCCTCGCGTACCTGGTGCCGGCCCTCGCGCACGGGGACCGCGTCGTGGTCGCCACCGCCACCCTGGCGCTCCAACGCCAGCTGGTCGAACGCGACTTGCCGCGCACGGTCGACGCGCTGCACCCGGTGCTGCGCCGCCGGCCGCTGTTCGCGATGCTCAAGGGCCGCTCCAACTACCTGTGCCTGCACCGGGCCAACGAGGGCACCCCGAGCGACGAGGGCGAGGGCCTGTTCGACGCCGCCGAGGCGCTCGGCGGGCCGGCCAGCAAGCTCGGGCAGGAGGTGCTGCGGCTGCGCGAGTGGGCGGACGAGACCGAGACCGGCGACCGCGACGACATGAGCCCCGGCGTGTCCGACCGGGCCTGGTCCCAGCTGTCGGTCACGTCCAAGGAGTGCCTGGGCGCGACGCGTTGCGCGTACGGGCAGGAGTGCTTCGCGGAGAAGGCCAGGGAGCGGGCCAAGCTCGCGGACGTCGTCGTCACCAACCACGCGATGCTCGCGATCGACGCGATCGAGGGCGCGCCGGTGCTGCCCGAGCACGGGCTGCTGATCGTCGACGAGGCGCACGAACTGGTCAACCGGGTCACCGGCGCGGCCACCGCCGAGCTGACCGTCGGCGCCGTCAACCGGGCGGTCAAGCGGGCCGCGCGGCTCGCCAACGAGAAGGCCGTCGACGCGCTCCAGGCCGCGGCCGAGAACTACCACGGCCTGATGGAGACCGCCCAGCCCGGCCGGGTCGAGGAACTGCCCGAGTACCTGGCGTACGCCGTCACGGCCATCCGGGACTCCGCCCGGCAGGTGATCACCTCGCTCGGCGAGACCAGGGACAAGGGGCTCACCGACGAGGACGCGGTCCGCAAGCAGGCCATGGCCTCGGTGGAGACGGTCCACGAGACCGCCGAGCGGCTGCTGGAGGACTCCGAGTACGACGTGGTCTGGATCGAGCGCAACGACCGCTTCGGGATGGGCACGGCCTCGCTGCGGGTCGCGCCGCTGAGCGTCTCCGGGCTGCTGCGCGAGGGCCTCTACAAGGAGCGCTCGGTCGTCCTGACCTCGGCCACGCTCAAGCTCGGCGGGGACTTCAACGGCGTGGCCGGTTCGGTCGGCCTGCCCTCGGAGGCCCGGCTGCCGGACGAGCGCACGCCCGGGGACAACCCGGACGCCGGCGCCGGCTTCGGCGAGGACGCGGTGCCGCACTGGCGCGGCATCGACGTCGGTTCGCCGTTCAAGTACCCCAAGCAGGGCATCCTGTACGTCGCCAAGCACCTCTCCGAGCCCGGCCGCGACCCCGAACGGCCGGACATGCTCGACGAGTTGGCGGAGCTGATCGGCGCGGCCGGCGGCCGGACGCTGGGCCTCTTCTCCTCGATGCGCGGCGCGCAGGCCGCCGCCGAGGCGATGCGCGAGCGGCTGGACAACCGGATCCTGCTCCAGGGCGAGGACACCCTGGGCGAGTTGATCCGCGAGTTCGCCTCGGACGCGACCACCTGCCTGTTCGGCACGCTCTCGCTCTGGCAGGGCGTCGACGTGCCCGGCTCGGCCTGCCAGCTGGTGGTGATGGACCGCATCCCGTTCCCCCGGCCGGACGACCCGTTGATGAGCGCCCGCCAGAAGGACGTCGAACAGCGCGGCGGGAACGGCTTCATGGCGGTCGCGGCGACGCACGCGGCGCTGCTGATGGCGCAGGGCGCGGGCCGGCTGGTCCGCGCGGCCGACGACCGCGGCATCGTGGCGGTGCTCGACCCGCGGGTGGCGACCAAGCGCTACGGGGGCTTCTTCCGCTCCTCGATGCCGGAGTTCTGGTACACGACGGACCGCAACCAGGTGCGCCGCTCGCTGGCGGCGATCGACGCCTCGGCGGCGCCGGTCAGGCCGGTGGTGAAGCGCGGCTCGTAGGCCGCTCGCGGGCCCCTTGCAGGATTCGGGGAACGCCGGAGGGGCTCCCCGCGCGAACGCGGTGGAGCCCCTTCCCGGTGCGTGCGGGCGGACCCGCTCAGAGGCGGCGCAGGACCGCCACCACCTTGCCCAGGATGGTCGCGTTGTCGCCGTTGATCGGCTCGTAGGCGGGGTTGTGCGGCATCAGCCAGATCCGGCCGTCCTCGCGCTTGAGCCGCTTGACGGTGGCCTCGCCGTCGATCATCGCGGCCACGATGTCGCCGTTCTCGGCGACCGGCTGGCGGCGCACGGTGACCCAGTCGCCGTCGCAGATGGCCGCCTCGATCATCGAGTCGCCGCGCACGGTGAGCGCGAACAGCTCGCCCTCGCCGACCAGTTGGCGCGGCAGCGGGAAGACGTCCTCGACCGTCTGCTCGGCCAGGATCGGACCGCCGGCGGCGATCCGGCCGACCAGCGGGACGTACGAGGTGGACGGCCGGCCGGCCGTCTCGGCGGTGTTCGGGCGGGCCACCTCGACGCCGCGGACCTCGTAGGCGCGCGGGCGGTGCGGGTCCCGGCGCAGGAAGCCCTTGCGCTCCAGGGCCATCAGCTGGTGGGCGACCGAGGAGGTGCTGGACAGGCCGACGGCCTGGCCGATCTCGCGCATGGACGGCGGGTAGCCCCGGCGCTGGACGGAATCCCGGATGACCTCGATGACGCGGCGCTGGCGCTCGGTGAGCCCGGCCTCGTCGGTGCGGATCCCGGGGGGGCGGCCGGGCATCGCCCGCGCGGGCGCGGGGTGGGCCTCGTCCAGGACGGGGGAGTGTTCGATCGGCTGATCGGGGACGCGGCTCGCGCTGGAAACGGCCGGGCCGGAGAGGCGGTGGTCTTCGCTACGGTCCATGCTGACGTCCACACTCTGCTGATTCGTGGTGCGCTGCCCCACCTTGAACTGGGAGTGTTCCTGCACCGGGATGGTGTTGCTTTCGATGGTGTTCACGGCGGCCCCTCTCGACGGCTGTCCTCTCCCTTTTCCAGCCCAACGCACCCCGTATCGAAAGGTTGCGCCAAACACACGTTCGAGTGAATTATTCGAGAGTTGGCTGACTCGATCAAGGCTTTGTTGTACATCGATCGAATGTTCGACAAGAACTCGACTTCCGCAGTCTAATCGGCGTCGACACGCCAGGGGTGTCGCTTCCCCCCGAGGCCTACATCTAGTGGCTACAGTCCTCTCCGTGCCCAGTGGTAGTGGTCACGGCGCATGATCAGCTTGCCGAGGCCCGGGGCACATCGCATAGACTCGACCCAGTCCGCACGTCCTGCCAGGGAGGGATCCTTCAGGTGCACTGCCCCTTCTGCCGGCACTCCGACAGCCGCGTCGTCGACAGCCGGACCACCGAGGACGGCAGCTCGATCCGCCGTCGCCGGCAGTGCCCGGACTGCGGCCGCCGCTTCACCACCGTGGAGACGGCCGCGCTGATGGTCATCAAGCGCAGTGGGGTCACCGAGCCGTTCTCCCGGGAGAAGGTCATCTCCGGCGTCCGCAAGGCCTGCCAGGGCCGCCCGGTCACCGAGGACGCCCTCGCCCTGCTCGGCCAGCGGGTCGAGGAGTGCGTGCGCGCCACCGGCAACGCCGAGCTGACCACCCACGACGTCGGGCTGGCCATACTTGGCCCGCTCAAGGAACTCGACGTGGTCGCCTACCTGCGCTTCGCCAGCGTGTACCAGGCGTACGACGGACTGGAAGACTTCGAGGCCGCCATCGCGGAGATCCGCGCCGGACGGCCCGCCGAGGCGGAGGGCGCCTGCGTGCCCGTTGCCGCCGCCGCGCCCTAGGAGGCGCCCCCCACCCGGCCCCACGGGGCCGGGCCGTGCCACGACGGCCCTCCGGGGCCCACGCGTGCCCGGAATCCGGGCACAGAACATCACAAACCGTGCGCAAGCGGGCGAGGCTCTCGCCTGCCCGCACACCGGAAGAACGAACCAGCGGTGCCCGGACTTTTCGGGGCACCACGGGCGTTTGCCCAGGAGTCGGGCGTTTGCCCAGGAGGAGGAGCGAGAAGTGACAGACACCACGAGCGGTTCCGCACGCGGGTCGAAGTCCGACAAGGCCGCGGCGAAGGGTGCCGGCAAGGCGCCCAAGGGCGGTCTCCGGATGGAGCGCATCTACACCACCCCTGGCGTCCACCCGTACGACGAGGTCCGCTGGGAGCGGCGCGACGTCGTCATGACCAACTGGCGCGACGGGTCGGTCAACTTCGAGCAGCGCGGCGTCGAGTTCCCCGACTTCTGGTCGGTCAACGCGGTCAACATCGTCACGTCCAAGTACTTCCGCGGCGCCGTCGGCACCCCGCAGCGCGAGTGGAGCCTCAAGCAGATCATCGACCGCGTGGTGCTCACCTACCGCGCCGCCGGCGAGAAGCACGGCTACTTCGCCGCCAAGGACGACGCCGAGATCTTCGAGCACGAGCTGACTCACGCCCTCCTCCACCAGGTGTTCAGCTTCAACTCGCCGGTCTGGTTCAACGTCGGCACCAAGCAGCCCCAGCAGGTCAGCGCCTGCTTCATCCTGGCCGTCGACGACTCCATGGAGTCGATCCTCGACTGGTACAAGGAAGAGGGCATGATCTTCAAGGGCGGCTCCGGCGCCGGCCTCAACCTCTCCCGCATCCGCTCCTCCAAGGAGCTCCTCACCTCCGGCGGCAACGCCTCCGGCCCGGTCTCCTTCATGCGCGGTGCCGACGCCTCCGCCGGCACCATCAAGTCCGGCGGCGCCACCCGCCGGGCCGCCAAGATGGTCGTGCTCGACGTCGACCACCCGGACGTCGAGGCCTTCATCGAGACCAAGGTGAAGGAGGAGGAGAAGATCCGCGCCCTGCGCGACGCGGGCTTCGACATGGACCTCGGCGGCGACGACATCGCCTCCGTCCAGTACCAGAACGCCAACAACTCGGTCCGCGTCTCCGACGAATTCATGACCGCCGTCGAGAACGGCACCGAATTCGGCCTGCGTGCCCGCCTCACCGGCGAGGTCATCGAGACCGTCGACGCGAAGAAGCTGTTCCGCAAGATGGCCGAGGCCGCCTGGGCCTGCGCCGACCCCGGCATCCAGTACGACTCCGTCATCAACCACTGGCACACCTGCCCGGAGTCCGGCCGCATCAACGCGTCCAACCCCTGCTCCGAGTACATGCACCTGGACAACTCCAGCTGCAACCTCGCCTCGCTCAACCTGATGAAGTTCCTGCGCGACGACACTGCGTCCAACGGTGGGCAGGGGTTCGACGCCGCCACCTTCGCCAAGGTCGTCGAGCTGGTCATCACCGCGATGGACATCTCCATCTGCTTCGCCGACTTCCCGACCGAGAAGATCGGCGAGACCACCCGCGCCTACCGCCAGCTCGGCATCGGCTACGCCAACCTCGGCGCCCTGCTGATGGCCACCGGCCACGCCTACGACAGCGAGGGCGGCCGCGCCCTGGCCGGCGCCATCACCTCGCTGATGACCGGCACCGCCTACCGCCGCGGCGCCGAGCTCGCCGGCGTCGTCGGCCCGTACGACGGCTACGCCCGCAACGCCGCCCCGCACCAGCGGGTCATGAAGCAGCACGCGGACGCCTCCCTGGACGCCGTCTCCCTCGACGACCTGGACGCCCCGGTCTGGCTCGCGGCCAACAAGACCTGGCAGGACGTGCTGCGCCTCGGCGCGCAGAACGGCTTCCGCAACGCCCAGGCCTCGGTCCTCGCCCCGACCGGCACCATCGGCCTGATGATGGACTGCGACACCACCGGCGTCGAGCCCGACCTCGCCCTGGTCAAGTTCAAGAAGCTCGTCGGCGGCGGCTCGATGCAGATCGTCAACGGCACCGTCCCGCGCGCCCTCAAGCGCCTCGGCTACCAGGACGAGCAGATCGAGGCGGTCGTCGCCCACATCGGCGAGCACGGCAACGTCGTCGACGCGCCGGGCCTCAAGGCCGAGCACTACGAGGTGTTCGACTGCGCGATGGGCGAGCGCTCCATCTCGCCGATGGGGCACGTGCGGATGATGGCCGCGATCCAGCCGTGGATCTCCGGCGCCATCTCCAAGACCGTGAACATGCCGGCCGCCGCGACCGTCGAGGACGTCGAGGAGATCTACTTCGAGGCGTGGAAGATGGGCGTCAAGGCGCTCGCCATCTACCGCGAAAACTCGAAGGTCGGCCAGCCGCTCTCGGCCAAGAAGAAGGACTCCGAGACCAAGGCCGAGGAGGCCCAGGCCCCCGCCGCGGTCGAGAAGGTCGTCGAGTACCGCCCGGTCCGCAAGCGCCTGCCCAAGGGCCGCCCGGGCATCACCACCTCCTTCACGGTCGGTGGCGCCGAGGGCTACATGACGGCCAACTCCTACCCGGACGACGGCCTCGGCGAGGTCTTCCTGAAGATGTCCAAGCAGGGCTCGACCCTCGCGGGCATGATGGACGCCTTCTCCATCGCCGTCTCGGTCGGCCTCCAGTACGGCGTGCCGCTGGAGACCTACGTCTCGAAGTTCACCAACATGCGCTTCGAGCCGGCCGGCCTGACCGACGACCCGGACGTGCGGATGGCGCAGTCGATCGTCGACTACATCTTCCGCCGCCTGGCGCTGGACTTCCTGCCCTTCGAGACCCGCTCGGCGCTCGGCATCCACTCCGTCGAGGAGCGCCAGCGCCACCTGGAGACGGGTTCGTACGAGCCGCTGGAGGCCGAGGAGCTCGACACCGAGTCCCTCGCCCAGTCCGCCCCGGTGGCCCCGGTGGCCGCCAAGCCCGCCCCGGCCCCGGCCGCGCCGGCGCCCAAGGCCCCGGCGAAGCAGGCCCACAACTCCACGGAGCTGATGGAGATCCAGCTCGGCCTCAACGCCGACGCCCCGCTGTGCTTCTCCTGCGGCACCAAGATGCGCCGCGCCGGCAGCTGCTACCTCTGCGAGGGCTGCGGCTCCACCAGCGGCTGCAGCTGATCACGCCCGACCCCGGTGTCACCTCGCCTGAGGTGAACCACTGAAGCGGGGGGGGGGGGGGGGGGGGGGGCCGCCCCGCCGCCGCGCGCGCGTCCCGCCCCGCCCCGCGGCCTCGGGTGGAGATCGGACTGTGCCGCGGGGCGCGGGCGCCACCGGCGCCCCCCCCCCCCGCTTCTTTGTCAGTGGGGGTTGCTTGGCTGCGCACATGGCGACAGAACGGAAGCGCGCCCCACGGCGCCCACCGGCGTCCGAGATCACACCCGAGACGCCGATCTGGTGTCCGGCGTGCCGGGAGTTCCACCCTGCGATGGAATTCCCGAAGAACGCCAGCAAGGCGAGCGGCCTGCAGAGCGAGTGCAAGCGCGTCGTACGGGACCGGGCCCGGACGGAGGCGGCCCGCGCGTCCGCGAATCGCGCGAGGCGGGAGAAGTGGGAGCAGCCGGAGGTTCGTGCACGCGCGCTCGACCGGCAGCGGGCTCGACGGGCCCGGCTCGGTGCCGGGCACGACCTGAGCCGGTCGAGGGCCAGGCTCCAGTCGGTGGTGGTCGAGTGGAAGTCGAGTGGATGCGTCGACTGCGGATACGCCGACGTGCGTGCCCTGGACCCGGATCATGTCGACCCCGCGCAGAAGGCCGGCACGGTGTCGCGGTTGGTGCAACTGTGCGTGTCCAAGAAGCGGTTGCTTGAGGAGCTCGCGAAGTGCGAGGTCAGGTGTGCTCGCTGTCATCGGGCTCGCACGATGCGTCAACGGACCCGACAGACGACCCGGCTGCCGCCGTCCTGGCAACGCGTGGTGGACCTTCAGACCCGGAACGACGCGATCAAGACCGTCCTCGGCTGCGCCGATTGCGGGTGGCGGGAGTGGGCGCGAGGGCTGGACTGGGATCACGTGCACGCGACCAAGACCGCAAGTGTCGCCCAGCTGATCGCGGACCGAAGGCCGTGGTCGGAGATCGAGGCTGAGATCGCCAAGTGCGAGCTGGTGTGTGCCAACTGCCACAGGATTCGCACCGCCGTTCGGCGCTCGGCCGGCGGGCGGACAAGCTCCGGGAATGCCGATGTCACGGATGGGGCCGGTGGACTGTCGGTAGGGGGTGAAGGGCTTTCGGAGAGGAGCGGGTGAGTCATGACGGTGCTGGTGACCGGGGCGACGGGGACGTTGGGGCGGGAGGTGGTGCGGCTGCTGGTCGCGCGTGGGGTGGCGGTGCGCGGGTTGAGCCGGCGGGTCCGGGGCGGCGGGGCGGACGGGGTCGAGTGGGTGGCCGGCGACCTGGTGACGGGGGACGGGGTCGCTGCGGCGGTGGCCGGGGTGGAGACGGTGATCGACTGCGCGACCTCCCAGGGCAAGAAGGACCTGGACGCCGTGCGGCACCTGGTCGCGGCGGCCGAACGGGCCGGGGTGCGGCACCTCGTGTACGTGTCGATCGTCGGCGTCGACCGGGTGCCGATCCCGTACTACCGGACGAAGTACGCGTGCGAGCGGGTCGTGCGGGAGTCCCGGCTGGGCTGGACGGTGCTGCGGGCGACGCAGTTCCACGACCTGCTGCTGAGGTTCTTCGGCGCCTCGGCGAAGCTGCCGGTGTTCCCGGTGCTCACCGGGGTGCGGTGCCAGCCGGTGGACGTCCGGGAGGCCGCCGCGCACGTCGTGGAACTGATGGGGGAGGGGCCGTCCGGCTACGCGCCCGAGGTCGGTGGCCCGCAGGTGCGGACGTACCGGGACCTGGCCGAGGCCTACCTGCGCGCCACCGGCCGCCGCCGGCTGCTGCTCCCCCTGAGCCTCCCGGGCTCGGCCGTCCGCGAGCTGCGGGCGGGCGGCCTCCTCACCCCGGAGCGCGCGGTGGGCCGGGGCGCCTTCGAGGAGACCCTGGCGGAGCGCTTCGGCCATCGCTGATGTCAACCAGGGTTGACACATGCGCCCGCGTCAACCAAAGTTGACACCATGAGCGAGAGCGGAGAGCTCGCGGCAGCCGCGAGCAGCCGGGACCCCGCCGTGGGGCTCCGGTCGGTCCGGGCCCTGCGCGACCTGGCGGACCGCCTGGAGAAGCTCCAGGTGGGCAACGCCCGTGCGCAGGGCTGGTCCTGGCAGGACATCGCGGTCTGCCTCGGGGTGACCCGGCAGGCCGTGCACAAGAAGTACGCCCGGCGGGGGGGCGGCCCGGAACAGGACGGAGACTGAGCGATGTTCGAGCGATTCACCGACGGGGCGCGGAGCGTGGTGTTCGTGGCCCAGGACGAGGCCCGGCTGCTGCGGCAGGCCGGTGTCGGCACGGAGCACCTGCTGCTGGGGATCCTGGCGCAGGAGGCGGACCCCGGGGCCGCGGTCCTGATCGACGCCGGCCTGGACCGGGAGACGGCGCGGCAGGCGGTGGCCCGGCTGATCGGGCCGCGCGACGACGCCGAGGCGCTGGCCTCGATCGGGGTGGACCTGGACGCCGTCCGGTCGGCCGTGGAGGCGGCCTTCGGCGAGGGGGCGCTGGACGCGCCGGCCGAGGAGGGGCCGAAGCGGCGCGGCTGGTTCAGGCAGGCGGACGCGAAACCGGCCCGCAGTCGGTTCGGCTCCGGGGCGAAGAAGGCACTGGAGCTGTCGCTGCGGGAGTCGCTGCGGCTGAAGTCCGGTCAGATCGCGGTGGGGCACCTGCTGCTCGGGGTGATCCGGGAGGGGGACGGGCTCGGGGCGCGGGTGATCGTCGATCACGGGCTGGACCTGGGGGCCGTCCGGCAGGCGGTGGAGGCGAAGCTGGCCTGAGGGCGGGTGCGGTTCGATCGGGCGCCCGCTCGGCGCCTGCTTTCGGCTCGGTTGGGCATGCGGTGGGCGTGCCGTGGGCATCCGTCGGACGTCGCGAATCGGTGTAGGCGACGTGAATGAACGAGATTGACCGTCAACTGGCTGCTTGAGGGCAATGTCTGAATCGATATGATCGGCCGAAAGCGTGAATCGATCAGCCGCCCGGAGACGTTTCGCGACGCCGCCGGGCGGCCTCGTATGCGCTCGAACCACCGTCGGTGCCACTAGTGCCACCAGTGTCGCCGATCCGCCGCCCGAGCCGCCGCCGTTGTCGAGGACCGCACTGATGAGAGAAGCCACCAGCTCCGACGGCGGCCCGCGCCGACCGCCCGCGCCACGGACCGTCGCGCTGACCGCCGCGGCCGTCCTGCTCGCCCTGGTCGCCGCGCCGGTCGGGATCGGCCGGGCACTGGGCGCCCACCAGCCGCTGACGGCGCTCGCCGTCGGGGCCGTCAGCGTCCTGTGGCTGATCGCCGTCGGCGTGGCCGCGAGCGGGACCGAGCGCTCCCGGCGGCTGGCCGAGGACCTCGCCGTCCAGCACCAGGAGACCACCGCCGCCCTCGTCCTCGCCGGCTCCGCCCGGCAGGCCGAGACCGCCGCGCACGACGACGCGGCCTCCGCCCGCGCCGAGCGGGACGCCGCCCGGGCCGAGCAGGCCCGGATCGCGGCGGACGTCGTCGCCGCGCACGCCGAGCTGGCCCGGCTGGGTGCCGAGCTCGACGAGGCGCGGGCGCGGACCGAGGAGGCCCGGGCGGCCGCCGAGGCCGAGCGCGTGGACCTCGACCGGCTCGCCGACGGCGTCCTGCCCGAGGTCGTGAAGAAGCTCCGGAACGGCGCGTCCGTCGACAGCGCGCTGACCGCCCACCGTGCGCACCCCCAGCACGCGCTGCTGCGCGTCGTCGCGGACGAGGTCGGCCGGGGCGAACGGCTGCGGGCCGCCGCGCTCGCGGTGTGCGCGACGGCCGCCGGGCGCGTCCAGGCGCTGGCCACGAGCATGCACGCGGAGCTGCGCGAGATGCAGCACCGGCACGACGAGGAGGTCCTCGGCGACCTCCTGCGACTGGACCACTCGACCGCCCAGGCCGGCCGCATGGCCGACAGCATCGCGGTGCTCACCGGTGCGCGCTCGGGCCGCCGCTGGGCCAAGCCGATCGCGGTGGAGTCGGTGCTGCGCGGCGCGCTCGGCCGGATCGGCGCCTACCAGCGGGTGCGGCTGCACAACGCCAGCACCGCGGCCGTCGCCGGGTACGCGGCCGAGGGCGTGATGCACGCGCTGGCCGAACTCCTCGACAACGCCACCAACTTCTCCGCCCCGCCGGCCGAGGTGCACGTCTACGTCGAGGAGGTGTCGGCCGGGCTGGCGATCACCGTCGAGGACAGCGGTCTCGGTCTGAGCGACAGCTGGCTGCGCCGGGCCGAACGGGCCGTCTCCGCCGAGCCGTTGGACCTCGCCACGCTCTCCGCCGGTACCCGGCTGGGCCTCGCGGTGGTCGGCGTGCTGGCCCGCAAGCACGGCCTGCAGATCTCGTTCCGGCCGTCGGCGCGCGGCGGTACGGGCGTGGTGGTGCTGGTCCCGCAGCAGCTGCTCACGCACGGCGCTCCGGCGCCCGCCCCGGTCCAGCCGCCGGTCGCTGAGACGGTGCGCCCCGCGCTCACCCCAGCGCGCCCGGCGCCCGCTCCGCTGCCGCCCGTGCCCACCGCCCCGGTGGTCCCCACTCCGGCCGCACCGGCCCCGCTGCCGCTCACGCCCACCCCGATCACCGACAGCGGCCTGCCGCAGCGCCGCCGCGGCCAGACCCTCGCCGCCACCGCCCCCGCGGCGGCGGCCCCGTCCGCGAAACCCGTCCGCGCGGACGCCTCGACGGCCGCCGCCCGGTTCGGCGCCTTCCGCCGGGCCGCCCAGCGCGCCGCGGAGGACACCGCGACCATGGACGCCCCGACCCTGGCCACCGCGACCACGGACACCCCGACCACGGACACCGACACCACGCCCGACCCTTCCCCCGTCACCGAGAAGGACTCCTGATGAGCAGCGCGACCGACCGTGACCTCGACTGGCTGTTGGAAAACCTGCTGAGCGTCACCCCCGGCGCCCGGCACGCCCTGGTGCTCTCCGCCGACGGCCTCAAGCTCTGCCACACCTCCGGCCTCGACGCCGACCGGGCCGACCAGCTGGCCGCGATCGCCTCCGGCCTGCAGAGCCTGGCGCACGGCGCCTCGATCGAGTTCGGCGACGGCACCGGCGGCGTCCGGCAGTCGATGACCGAGTTCCACGGCGGCATCCTGTGCATCGTGGCGGCCGGCGAGGGCGCGCACCTGGCCGTCGTCACGGACGACGAGGCGGACGTGGGCGTGGTCGGCCACAACATGCACGGCCTGATCGAGCAGATCGGCGTCCACCTGAGCGCGCCGGCCAGGTCGGTGGAGGAGACCGGGACGCACGAGAGCGCCCGGGCATGAACGCCGGGCCGGTCCTGCCGGGTCGGGACGACGACCCGGACCGCCTCTACACGATCACCCGGGGCCGCAGCCGCTCCCCGGAGAACGCCTTCGACCTGGTCACGCTGATCGTCGCCGAGCGGGAGCCGGCGCCGGGCATGCAGTCGGAGCACGCGCGCATCCTGCGGATGTGCGAGGCCCCGACCGCCGTCGTGGAGGTCGCGGCGGAGCTGGCGCTGCCGGTCTCGGTGGTGAAGATCCTGCTCGGTGACCTGCTGGAGTCCGGGGCCGTCACCGCCCGGCACCCCCGGTTCGCGCCGAACAAGGCGCGGCTGCCCGATCTCGACACGCTGAAGCAGGTGCTGCATGGCCTCCAACGGCTCTGACCCCTCCACGACGGCGGCTCCGGCGGTTTCGACGGCTTCGACGGAGGCCCCGGCGACGGCCCCGGTCACCGGCCGCACCCCGCTGCGCGCGACCGCCGACAACGCGCTGAAGATCGTCGTGGTCGGCGGCTTCGGCGTCGGCAAGACGACGCTGGTCGGCTCGGTCAGCGAGATCCGTCCGCTGAACACCGAGGAGGTCATGACGCGGGCGGGCGAGGGCATCGACCCGGCCGGCGCGTGGGGCAAGCGCTCCACGACGGTCGCCTTCGACTTCGGCCGGATCACGCTCTCCGAGAGCCAGGTGCTCTACCTGTTCGGCGCGCCGGGGCAGGAACGTTTCTGGTTCCTGTGGGACCGCCTGTTCAGCGGCGCGCTCGGCGCGGTCGTCCTGGTGGACACCCGGCGCCTGGAGGAGTCCTGGTACGCCATCGACCGGCTGGAGCACCACGGCACCCCGTTCATCGTGGCCCGCAACAACTTCGGCGAGCCGGCCCACACCCTGGAGCAGGTCCGCGAGGCGCTCGACCTGCCCCCGGAAGTGCCGCTGGTGGACTGCGACGCCCGGGACCGGGAGTCCGGCAAGCGGGTGCTGATCGAGCTGGTCGGCCACCTGGCCGCGCTCGCGGAGGCCGAGGCCGGGCTCCCCGTGCAGCCGGCCGCCTCCCGCCACGCCGAATCCCCCGCGCAGCAGTACGAGGCGCACCAGTACGAGGAGAGCACCCCGTGACCGAGCCCGCCGTCACCCCGCCCCCGGGCTGCCCCGCGCACGCCGGCGCCACGCCGCTGTACGGGCCGCGCTTCCAGACCGACCCGGCCCAGCTCTACCGCGAGCTGCGCGCCCAGCACGGCCCGGTGGCCCCGGTCGAACTGGCCGGCGGCGTCCCCGCCTGGCTGGTCATCGGCTACCGCGAGCTCCAACTGGTGACCGGGCAGCCCCAGTTGTTCGGCCGCGACTCCAGCCGCTGGCACGCCTGGGACACCCTGCCCGCCGACTGGCCGCTGAAGCCGATGATGGCGCCGGTGCCGTCGATCCTCTACGCCGAGGGCGAGGAGCACGTGCGCCGCTCCCGGGCGGTCACCGACGCGCTGGCCGCGGCCGACCCGTACGAGCTGCGCAAGCACGCCGAGGAGATCGCCGACCGGCTGATCGACGACTTCGCCGGCCGCGGCGAGGCGGACCTGGTCGCCGAGTACGCGCACCGGATGCCGCTGCTGGTGCTGTGCCGGGTGCTCGGCCTGGACGAGGAGCAGGCTCCGGAGCTGATCACGGCGCTGCTGACCATGCTGGACGGCGGCCCGGACGCCCCGGCCGGCGCGCAGCGGCTGCTGGAGCTGATGCTCGCCCTGGTGCGGGAGAAGTCCGAGCACCCGGGTGCCGACGTCGCCTCGCGCATGCTGGAGCACCCGGCCGGACTGACGGAGGACGAGGTGATGCGCGACCTGCGGGTGCTGCTGATCGCCGGCCACCAGCCGTCCTCGTACTGGATCTCCAACGCGCTGCGCCTGATGCTCACCGACGAGCGGTTCGCGGCCTCGCTCGCGGGCGGCCGGCGCAGCATCAGCCAGGCCCTCAACGAGGCGCTCTGGGAGGACACCCCGACGCAGATCTTCGCCGGCCGGTGGGCCGTGCGGGACACCCACCTCGGCGGCCAGCGGATCGCCGAGGGGGACATGCTCCTGCTGGGCTTCGCCGGGGCGAATTCCGACCCGTCGGTGCGCCGGCCGGACGGCCGGCCCGCCGAGGGCAACCGGGCGCACATGAGCTACTCGTACGGCGAGCACGGCTGCCCGTTCCCCGCGCAGGAGGCGGCCGAGGTGATCGCCACGACGGCGATCGAGGTGCTGCTGGACCGGCTGCCGGACCTGCGGCTCGCGGTGGCCGAGCACGCGCTGGTGTGGCGGCCGTCGGCGTGGGTGCGGGGGCTGGTGGCGCTGCCGGTCTCGTTCACCCCGGGGCACGCGGCCTGACCGGCCTGTCCTCGGGCTTCCCACCGCTCGAACCGCTCGAACCGCTCGAACCGCTCGAAGTTCCGTCCTCTCGTCAGCCCCGAAGCCCCGTAGTCCGAAGGAGAGTTGCCGATGTCCGTGGCCCCGGCCCCGTTCGTCCTCGACCCGCTGGCCCGCGACAGCGCCGCCGAGGGCGCCCTGCTGCGCGCCGCCGGTCCGGCGGTGCCGGTCGAGCTGCCCGGCGGGGTCGCCGCGTGGGCGGTGACCCGGCACGCCGCGGCGCGCGACCTGCTGACCGATTCCCGGCTGGTGAAGGACGCCGCGCACTGGGCCGCCTTCCAGCGCGGAGAGGTCCCGAAGACCTGGCCGCTGATCGGCCTCGCGGTGCCCGGTCCGAGCATGGTGACCACGGACGGCGCCGAGCACCGCCGGCTGCGGGCGCTGGTGGCGCAGGCGTTCACCCCGCGCCGGGTGGAGCTGATGCGCCCGCGCGTCGAGGAGATCACGCACCGGCTGCTGGACGCGCTGGCCGCGGGCGGGCCGGAGGTGGACCTGAAGTCGGCGTTCGCGTTCCCGCTGCCGATGACGGTGATCTGCTCGCTGCTGGGCGTGCCGGAGTCGGACCACGGCGTGCTGCGCGACCTGTACGAGCGGTTCTTCGGCATCAAGCCGGACCCGGCGGGTATCCAGGCGACCATCGCCGGGCTGAACGCCTTCGTCAACGACCTGGTGGCGCAGCGCCGTTCGGCCCCCGGCGACGACCTGGCGAGCGTGTTGCTGGCGGCGGACACCGAGGGCGGCGCGCTGACCGACGCGGAGGCGGCGGCGACCCTGCGGGTGATCATCGCGGCCGGTCACGAGACCACGGTGAACCTGATCGGCAACGCCGTCCGGGCGCTGCTGGCCCACCCGGAGCAGCTGGCGCTGGTGCGGTCGGGGCTGGTGCCGTGGGACGCGGTGGTGGAGGAGTCGCTCCGCTGGACGCCGCCGACCAGCAACTTCCTGTTCCGCTTCGCCGCCGAGGACATCCCGGTCGGCGACACGGTGATCCCGGCGGGCGAGCCGGTGCTGATCTCGTACAACGCGATCGGCCGGGACCCGGCGCAGCACGGCATCACGGCGGAGGTGTTCGACGTTACCCGGGACGCGTCCCGGCACCTGTCCTTCGGCCACGGTCCGCACGTCTGCCCGGGGTCGCCGCTGGCCAGGCTGGAGGCGGGGGTCGCGCTGCCGGCGCTGTTCGAGCGGTTCCCGGGGCTGTCGCTCGGGGTGCCGGACGGGGAGCTGCGGCCGAGCCCGTCGCTGGTGGTCAACAGCCTGCTGGAGCTGCCGGTCCGGCTCTTCTGACGGACGGCCGTCCGGCGGCCCCGTCCTCTTTCGGGGCGGGGCCGCCGGCGTGTCCTGGCGGGGCGGGAGCCCGTGGGGAGACGGGCGGCGGCTTGTCGGGACGCGGTCGGGTCACGACCGGGACACCGCGCGATGAAGGTCGATCGCGGACCTTGGCGGCGACCGGCGGCTGGGTTAACGTCGTCGGATCGGCCGCACGTCCAATCCGACGATCCGATCAGCCGACTATCTCCGGTACAGCGCAATGTCGTTCGGTCCACAGCCGGCAGCACGCCCTGGCGAGGAGAACCGCATTGACCCTCAACCCGACCGCACCGTCCCCGAGTTCCCGCCGCCGTCTGGTCGCCGCGCCCGCGCTGCTCGCGGCGCTGGCGCTGACCGCCGCCTGCTCCAACAGCTCCGGCGGTTCGGGCGACGGCGGGGGAGCGGCCCAGTCGCTGTCCGGCGACTGCGCCAAGTACCAGCCGTACGCCGGGCATTCGGGCACCACGGTGACGATGTTCGCCTCGATCCTCAGCCCGGAGTCGGACAACCTGGAGAAGTCCTGGGCGGAGTTCTCCAAGTGCACCGGGATCAGGATCAGTTACGAGGGGTCGAACGACTTCGAGTCCCAGCTGCCGGTCCGCGTGGCCGGCGGGAACGCCCCGGACTTCGCGATCATCCCGCAGCCCGGCCTGCTGGCGCAGATGGTGAAGAGCGGCAAGGTGGTGAAGCCGCCCGCCCAGACGGTCACCAACCAGGACCGGTGGAGCCCGGTCTGGCGGACCTACGGCTCGGTCAACGGCACGTTCTACGCGGCCCCGATGAGCGCCAACATGAAGTCGCTGGTCTGGTACTCGCCGAAGGCCTTCAAGGCGGCCGGCTACGAGGTGCCGAAGACCTGGGCGGACCTGATGGCGCTCAGCGACAGGATCGCCAAGGCGGGCGGCGGCAAGCCGTGGTGCGGCGGCATCGCCTCCGGCACGGCCACCGGCTGGCCGGCCACCGACTGGCTGGAGGAGGTGGTGCTGGGCACGTACGGCGGTGACGTGTACGACCAGTGGGTGGGCCACCAGGTGAAGTTCTCCGACGAGAAGATCACCACCGCCATGAAGACGGTCGCCGGCTGGATGCAGAACCCGGCCTGGGTCAACGGCGGCTTCGGCGACGTGAAGTCGATCGCCACGACGACGTTCCAGGACGCGGGCACGCCGATCCTGAGCGGCAAGTGCTTCATGCTCCAGCAGGCCTCCTTCTACAAGGCGCAGTGGCCCAAGGACACGAAGATCGCTCCGGACGGCGACGTGTTCGCCTTCCACCTGCCCGCGGTGAACCCCGGCGTCCCCAGCCCGGTCGAGGGCGGCGGCGAGTTCCTGACCGCGTTCTCGAACCGGCCCGAGGCGCAGGCGGTGCAGAACTACCTGTCCAGCTCGGACTGGGCGAGCAGCCGGGTGAAGACGGCCACCGGCTGGGTCTCGGCCAACCAGGGCGTCGACAAGAGCCTGTACACCGACCCGGTCGACCGGCTGTCGGCGGACGCGCTGACCGACCCGGGCGCGACCTTCCGCTTCGACGCCTCCGACATGATGCCGGCCGCGATCGGCTCCGGACAGGAGTGGAAGTCGCTGACCTCCTGGTTCGCCGAGGGCCAGACGATCCAGAAGGTCGCGGGCGACATCGACGCCGCCTGGCCGCAGTAGCCCGCGGCCGGGCAGGCCTCGCGGCGCCGCGACGGCGGACGCCGCTCCGGGGCCCCACGCCCGGCGCCGTCACGGGACCACCTGTCGAGGGCGGTGCGGGGCCACCCACCCCGACCTGGATGAGGCCGCTGACGACGCGGTCGATCCGCTCGTTCACCGAATGC
>NZ_JBHWGV010000023.1:26337-30304 GCF_042732955.1 Kitasatospora sp. NPDC059747
GCCACCCACCCGCACCGCCCGCCCCCTTCCCACCGGCACCAGGAGGGACGCACAGCCATGTCCGTACCCGGTACCCCGCCCCCGCCCGCCGCGCTCGCCGGCGGCGCGTGGGGCGACGCGGCGATCAAGTTCGGCAACACCTTCGGCGCGGTCGCGGGCTTCCTCGGGATCCTGCTGCTGGTCTTCCTCGCGGCGGCCCGGGCCCGGGGCCGCCTGGCCCGGCCGCTGGCCGTCGCGGTGTTCCTCGGCCCGGCCGTGCTGCTGCTCCTGGTCGGCCTGGTCGCACCGCTGCTGCGCACGGTCTACCTGAGCTTCTTCGGCGACGACAGCTCCCACTTCGTCGGCGGCGAGAACTTCGGCTGGGCGTTCACCACCGACTCCGTCCGGCACGTGCTGGTCAACACCGCGCTGTGGCTGGTGATCGCGCCGCTGGCGGCGACCGGCCTCGGTCTGGTGCTGGCGCTGCTGGTGGACCGGATGCGCGGTCAGGCGGTCTACAAGTCGCTGATCTTCATGCCGATGGCGATCTCGCTGGTCGGCGCGTCGATCATCTTCAAGTTCGTCTACGAGTCGCGCGGCCCCGGCCAGTCGCAGATCGGCCTGCTCAGCCAACTGGCTGTGGCGCTCGGCCGGCACGACCCGCCGAACTGGATGCTCGACCAGCCGCTGAACACCTTCCTGCTGATGGTGGTCATGGTCTGGGTGCAGACGGGCTTCGCGATGGTGGTGCTGTCGGCGGCGATCAAGGCGATCCCGGACGAGATCACCGAGGCGGCCCGGCTGGACGGTGCCGGCGGGCTGCGGCTGTTCTGGTACGTCACCGTGCCGATGATCCGCACGACGGTCGTGGTCGTGCTGACCACCGTCATGATCACCACGCTGAAGGCCTTCGACATCGTCCGCACCATGACGGGCGGCAACTTCGGCACCCAGGTGCTCGCGAACGAGATGTACTCGCAGTCCTTCGTGCAGTTCGACACCGGCCGGGGCAGCGCGCTCGCGGTGATCCTCTTCCTCGCGGTGCTGCCGCTGGTGGCCTACAACATCGTCCAGCTGCGGAAGGAGCGTGGGGTGCGATGAACGGTGGTTCCCGGGGCCCGGTGCGCAAGGCGTTCAGCAGTCCGCTTGCCTCGGTGTTCGTCATCGCGGTGACGGTGCTGTGGACGATCCCCACGCTGGGCCTGCTGGTGACGTCGCTGCGGCCCAAACAGGACGTCACGGCGGACGGCTGGTGGAACGCCCTCCTGCACCCGGACCTCGGCCTCGGCAACTACCACACCGTGCTGTTCGAGGGCGGTTCCGGCGTCTCGACCGGCCTGATGCCGTTCCTGGTCAACTCGCTGGCGATCAGCGTCCCGGCGACGGTCTTCCCGCTGGTGCTGGCGGCCATGGCGGCGTACGGGCTGGCGTGGGTGCGGTTCCGGGGCAGCGACGTGGTGTTCTTCGTGGTGTTCGCGCTCCAGGTGGTGCCGATCCAGATGGCGCTGATCCCGCTGCTGCGGCTGTTCTCGGGCGGCGCGCACCTGGGCTCGCTGACGCTGATCCCGGCGGTGGACCTGAAGGGCAGCTACGCGCCGGTCTGGCTGGCGCACACCATGTTCGCGCTGCCGCTGGCGGTGTTCCTGCTGCACAACTTCATCGCGCAGTTGCCGCGGGACCTGATGGAGGCGGCGGTGGTGGACGGCGCCTCGCACTTCAAGATCTTCCGGTCGATCGTGCTGCCGCTGTGCACGCCGGCGCTGGCCTCGTTCGCGATCTTCCAGTTCCTGTGGGTCTGGAACGACCTGCTGGTGGCGCTGACGTTCGCGGGCGGCACGCCGGAGGTGGCGCCGATGACCGTGCGGCTGGCGCAGTTGTCCGGGTCGTTCGGCGGGCGCTGGGAGCTGCTGACGGCGGGGGCGTTCCTGTCGATCGTCGTCCCGCTGATCGTCTTCTTCAGCCTCCAGCGGTACTTCGTCCGAGGGCTGCTGGCGGGGTCGGTGAAGGGGTAGCCGGGGAACCGGTCTGGTCGGGGGCGGGGGAGGTCGGGGGAGGCCGGGTGGTCGGGACCGGCTGGGACCAGCTGGGACCGGCCGGGGCAGGTCAGGGTGAACTGAACACGTTCAGATCAAACTTTTGAACTTGTTCAGAATGCTCTACAGTCGGCTGCGGCGGCAACGCCGAGCGCGTCTGCCGGCGGGCTGCCCGGAGGGCGGCTCCCGCCTGCCCACCGACCACTTGAGGGGGACTCATGTCCGCGCTGTCCAGCCCCGCCCCGGCCGATCCGCCGCCCGCCGGGGCCGCCTGGGGGCCGGGCCGGCCCGCCCCGAAGACGTTCTCGTGGCTGCGGCCCAGCGACCCCGACGGCAAGGCCGCCGCCACACCGCAGGTGCTCGTCGCGGCGCTGCTCACCGGTCTCCTGACGGCCTGGCTGCTGGGCGACGGCATCGGCGTCGGGCTGACGGTCTGCGGGGTCGCCGCGGCGGTCGGCGCCGGGCTCGCCGCCCGTGGGGCGGGCCGCCGGGCCCGGCCCTGGACGGTCGCCTGGAGCGCGCTCGCGCTCGCCCTGCTCGCCGTCCCGGCCCTGTGGGAGGCCGGCTGGCCGGTGGTGATCGCGGTGGTCGGCGCGCTGGCGCTGGCCTCGCTCGCGCTGCACGGCGGCCGCCGCTGGCCGGGCGTGCTGCTCGCCCTGCCGGGCGTCCTCTGGCAGGTGGGGCCGGGCGTGCGCTGGGCCGCCGACGGCCTGGCCGGGCACCGCCTGCGCAGCCGGGGCCGGATCGTCCCGGTGCTCAAGGCGCTCGCGGTCGCCGCCGTGCTCCTCGTCGTCTTCGGCTGGCTGTTCGCCGGGGCCGATGCCGCCATGGCGGACGTCCTGGACAGCCTCAGCCCGAGGATCGACCTCGACCGGCTCCCGGTGCGCGCCGTGCTGTTCGCGGTCGGGCTGCTCACCGCGCTCGGCTTCGCGCACATCGCGGCCGGCCCGCGCCGCTGGGACCGCACGGTGGTCCGGCCCGGCCGGGCCCGCGGGCGGCTGGAGTGGGCGCTGCCGCTCGTCGCGCTCGACCTGATGTTCGGCGTCTTCGCGGTCATCCAGGCCGTGGTGGTGCTCGGGGGCGCCGACGCCGTCCTGCGGAACACCGGGATGAGCCGCTCCGAGTACGCGCGGCAGGGCTTCTGGCAGCTGTCCGTCATCACGGTGCTCACGCTCGTGGTCGTCGCCGTCGCCAAGCGCTGGGCCCCGCGCACCACGCCCGCCGACCGCCGACTGGCGCGGATCCTGCTCGGCCTGCTCTGCGTGCTCGCCCTGGCCGTCGTCGCGTCGGCGCTCGGGCGGATGTGGTTCTACGTCGACGCCTCGGGCCTCACCCGGCTCCGGCTCTGGGTGCTGGTGGTGGAGATCTGGCTGGGTGGCGTGTTCGCCCTGCTCATCGCCGCCGGGTTCACCCGTTCCGCGGGCTGGCTGCCGCGCGCCGTCGTGCTCAGCGGCGCACTCGCCGCCGTGGTCTACGGGCTGATGGGGCCGGACGCGATCGTCGCCGAGCAGAACGTCGCCCGCTACGAGCGGACCGGCCGGATCGACCTGCGCAACGTCCGGGACCTCTCGCCGGACGCCGTCCCCGCCCTCGACCGGCTGCCCGGCGCCAAGCGGACGTGCGCGCTGCAGCTGATCCGCACCGACCTGGAGAACCGGGCCCGGCCCTGGTACGCCGCCAGCCTCTCCTCGGCCCGTGCCCGGGAGATCCTCGCCGCGCGGCCCCTGGCGGACGACGGCCGCGGCGGGCGGAGCGCATGCGAGCAGGCGGGGCTGAAGATCGACGCGTACTTCTGACCCGCAGGGGTTTGGGGGGCTCGGGGTCCGGGGGTTTGGGGGCCCGCGGAACGGCGGACGGGCCCCCCCCGCCCCGGGGGGGGGCCCGCGGCCCCGACGGATACAACGGAATGGCCCCCCCGGGGTAATTACAACGCCCCCCCCGGCGATAGCACCCCC
>NZ_JBHWGV010000023.1:30314-59857 GCF_042732955.1 Kitasatospora sp. NPDC059747
GACATACCCCTCGTGTCTTGTTCCGCGTGGGGGTGTGGGGGGTGGGGGGGGGCGGGGTGGTGGGGCCCCGGGGACGGGCGGCGGGCCCGGCGGGGCGCGTGGTGCTCCCGGCCGGCCCGTCTGTTCCATCGGATGGCGCCCCGGTGGTTCAGTGCATCGCGACGCCGGAGGTCTCCGACGGCAGGTCGCTCGCCTTGGCCTTGATCGCGAAGACCGCGACCAGCAGCGCGACCGCCGCGAGGGCGGCACCCACGATGAAGCCGTGCGAAGTGCCCTGGATGAGGACGGAGTTGGCCGCGTCGGTGCCCGCGGGGAAGTCGTGGTGCTCCTTGAGGTAGCCCAGCTGCTCCGGCGTGGCCGTCTCCATGAACTTCGGCAGCTGCAGCTTGGCCTCGGCCGTGGCGTAGTGGGCGAAGACCGTGGTCAGGATCGACAGGCCGAGCGAGCCGCCGATCTGCTGCATCGAGTTGAGCAGGCCGGACGCTGCGCCGCTCTCCTCGCCGGGGACGCCGGCGACGGCGAGCAGCATGACCGGGACGAAGATCAGGCCCATGCCGAAGCCGAACACCACCGTGGGGCCGAGAACCCCGTCGAGGTAGCCGCTGTCCTTGTCCATCTGGGTCAGCCAGGTCAGGCCGATGGTGACCAGCAGCGCGCCGCCGGCCATGAACGGCTTCGGGCCGTACTTGGCCTGGAGGGTGGACGCGACCTGCGCGGCGATGATGATCGCCACGCTGATCGGCAGGAACGACACGCCGGCCTTCAGCGGGCTGTAGCCGAGCGGGCCCTGCACGAAGAGCACGACGTAGAAGAAGATGCCGAACATGGCCGCGGCCAGGCAGAGCATCATCACCAGGCCGCCGGTGCGGTTGCGGTTGGCGAACAGGTGCAGCGGGGTGATCGGCTGGGCCGTCCGCCGCTCGATCACGACGAACGCGGCGAGCAGGATCACGCCGGCCGCGAAGGAGCCGATCGTGAGCCCGTCCGTCCAGCCGTAGTCCGGGTTGGCCGCGCGGATGAACCCGTAGACGAGGCCGACCAGGCCCAGCGTCGAGGTGAACGCGCCGGGCAGGTCGAAGCGGCCGTCGGTGCGCTCGGACTCGGCGATGTAGCGCGGCGCGGCGATCGCGATCAGCACCGCGATCGGCACGTTGACGAAGAAGACCCAGCGCCAGTCCAGGTACTCGGTGAGCAGACCGCCGGCCAGCAGGCCGATCGCCGCGCCCGATCCCGCCACCGCCGAGAACACGCCGAACGCCTTGTTGCGTTCGGGCCCTTCCTCGAAGTTGGTGGCGATCAGCGCGAACGCCGTCGGTGAACAGATCGCGCCGCCGATGCCCTGGAGCGCGCGGGCGGCCAGCAGCAGGGTGCTGTCCTGGGCGAACCCGCCCAGCAGCGAGGCCAGGCCGAACAGCAGGGTGCCGAAGATGAAGACCCGGCGGCGGCCGAGGATGTCACCCGCGCGACCGCCGAGCAGGAGCAGCCCGCCGAAGGTCAGCGTGTAGGCGTTGATGACCCATGACAGGTCGGTGGTCGAGAAGTTGAGCGCGTCCTTGATGCCCGGCAGCGCGATGTTCACGATGGTCGCGTCGAGTACCACCATGAGCTGCGTCGCCGCGATGACCGCCAGGGTGATGCCCTTGCCCCGGCTCGGGCCGCCGCGCGGTGGTGAGTTCTTGCTGAGAGTGTCGGAAATAGCCACGAAAATGCCCCCTGGCTGGCTATGTGCGTGATGTGCTGCGGACCGTGGGCCCGGCGGAGAACCTGCGCCGTGCTGCAGGCTAGGAAGGAACGGGATCGTTCACTAATCTGGACGATATCCTGGGCCAGTTTGTGAACGCAAGCGTTCCTTAAGGTTGGTGGCAATGGATCATTCGGTGCGACGCCAGGTGACGGACCGGTCGGCCGGCCCGGCCCCGGAGGGAGCGGCGGCGCCGTCGGCGCGGTCGGCGTCCGGCCCGCCGGCGCTGTGCCGGGTGCGGGTGGCCACCGAGGTCCTCACCCGGCCGGTGCGGCGCCGCGGGAAGGAACTGGAGAACGCGATCTTCGCGGCCGCGCTCGACCAGCTCACCTCCGGCGGGTTCGCGCGGCTGACGATGGAGGGCGTCGCCGCTGCGGCGCGGACCGGCAAGGCCGCGCTCTACCGGCGCTGGGCCTCCAAGGTCGAACTCGTCGTGGACGCCCTGGACTCCACTCTCCCACGGCCGAACGGCGTCCCTGACCTCGGGTCCACCCGCGATGAACTCCTGCAGCTCATCGAGGTGTTCGCGGGTGCGATGAACTCGCGCGCGGGCAGCGCCCTGCAGGCGTTGATGGGGGAGCTCGACCACGAACAGGCACAGCTGTTCAAGGACTTCATCGTGCAGCGGGTCGTCGCGCCGACCACCGGGACGATCCTCGACATCCTCCGCCGCGGAGCGGAGCGCGGAGAGGTCCGCCCCGGGGCCGTCACGCCGATGGTCGCGGACGTCGCCCCGGCGATGCTGCTCTACCAGGTCAAGATCTGCGGGCGCGAGAACACCCCGCCCGACTACGCCGTCCGCCTGGTCGACGACGTGCTGATGCCGATGATCGGGGCCTGAGGCGCGCCGGTGACCCGCGGTGACTCCGCGGTGGTTCCCCGGTAGCCGGTGGTGGCTCCGTGGTCGCCCCTCCGGCGTGGCGCGGGGCACCTCGGCGACGGGCTTAGGCTGGAACAGCCCCAGCTGAACGGGCCGCCCAGCCGAACGGAGCCTGCGATGCCCATCGTCCCGCCGACGCACTCCGTCGAGCGCTCGCTCCGCCGGGCCGGCGCCAAGGTCGTCGTCGGGCTGGACGAGGTCGGGCGCGGCGCCTGGGCCGGACCGGTCACCGTCGGCGCGGCCGTCACCGGACTGCGCCGGCCGCCGGAGGGGCTCACCGACTCCAAGCTGCTCACCGAGCTGCGCCGCCGCGCGCTCGCACCGGTCCTCGCCGACTGGGTCACCGCGTACGCGCTCGGCCACGCCTCGCCGCAGGAGTGCGACGAGCTCGGCATGACTGCCGCCCTGCGCCTGGCCGCCGTCCGCGCCTTGGAGGCGCTGCCGGTCGAGCCCGACGCGGTGATCCTCGACGGCAAGCACGACTACCTCGGCGGCCCCTGGCGGGTGCGCACGGTGATCAAGGGTGACCAGTCCTGCATCTGCGTCTCCGCCGCCTCCGTCCTCGCGAAGGTCCACCGCGACGGGATGATGGCCGAACTCGGCGAGCAGCACTCCGCGTACGGCTTCGCCGACAACGCCGGCTACCCGTCCCCGGTGCACCGCGCGGCGCTGGAGGAGTTCGGGCCCACCGAACACCACCGGCTCTCCTGGGCGTACTTGGACGCACTGCCGAAGTGGCGCCACCTGAAGCGGATCCGGCCGGGTCTGGAGGCGGCCGAAGGCTCCGCCGACGAACAGTTGACGCTCGGTTTCTGACGGTCCGTCTGGAATTGCCCCGGGTGGGTCCGGCAACGTCTTGGTGCCCAATGGGTGGGGCGCCCGTGCGCGTTCGACCGGCATTTGATAGATATCCGGGTATGCCTGTCTTCCCCGAGGAGCCGGAGATTCACGAGAGCCTCCCGGGCCCCGGCGTTCCCTTCCCCCGAGAGTCGGACGCACAAGCCCTCCGCGCGCCTGCCACCGGCAGTGCGCCCGCCACCGCACCCACCACCGTCGCCGCGCCCGCCCCGGTGCCCGGCCCGCGCCCAGCGCCGCCGCGCCCGGCACCGCCGAGCGCCGGCCGGCCCGGTCCGCAGCCGCGTCCGGTGCCCAAGCCCGGCCCGGCACCGCGCCGTCCGGCCCCGACCGCACCCCAGATCGAGGTCCGGCGGGTCGCGGCCACCCCGGCCGAGGCGCTGGAGCGCGCCGACGAGGTGGTCGACCAGTTGCTCGACGCCGGGCGCAGCCCGGGCGAGATCCTGGTGCTGACGGTCGGCGAGGCGCACCCGTGGCAGCAGCACGAACTCTCCTTCGGCGAGGAGCGCTACTGGGCGCAACTCGCCGAGGGCGGGGACGTGTTCTACGCGGACGCCGTGCCGACCCGCCCGGCCCGCCGCGAGGTGGTCGTCCTGGTCGCCAACGGCGGACCGGCCGCCCGTGCCGCGGAGGCGTACGCCGCGGCGCTCGGCCACGCGTCCGTGCTGCTCGTGGTCTGCGGCGACGCCGGCCCGGCTGCCAAGGGTGCCGCCGGAGCGGCGCCCGGTCGTCCGGTCAGCGCCTGAGCCGAGCGGCCCCGCCCGGGCCCGGTGCCGTACGGTGCCGGGCCCGCGGGCCGTCGTACCCCGCAGCCGGCCGCAGCCGGCCTGGGAGGCGTGGGGACGGCGGGGTCCTGGGAGCCCATGGCGGCTGCTTGGAAGCCTGTGAAGCTCATGGAGCCCGTGGAACTCGCGGAGCCCGTGGAGGACTCGGGGCTCAGCGGGTCCCGGTGCGGCGGGCCGGTTGGACCGCGGAGAGCCTGGCGGGCGTCCAGGGCCGCTCGGACGTCTGGCGCAGCGCGCGCCGGCCGCCCGGAGCGTCCAGGGCCGTGCGCGGGGGCAGCTCCGTCACGGTGTGGACCGGTCCGTCCGCCCACGAACCCGCGTGCGGATTGCGGCCCTGCCGCCCGTCCCCGAGGATCTGCCAGCCGGCCGGGGTCAGCCCGATGTAGGAGCCGCAGCGCAGTCCGTGCAGGACGGCCGCGTCCCGCAATGCCCACATCCAGGCCCCGTCCTGCTCGGTCCAGCCCGGGGCGCCCTCGCGGCAGCGCAGCAGCACCGCGGTGCGGGTCGGCACGGGCTGGCGCAGGTCGTGCGGGGTGATCTGGCGCAGGTGCGCGAGCAGGGCGTTCCGGTGCTGCCAGCCGTCCGTGTCGTGCGGCCAGGGCGTGAACGAGGCCGAGGCGCTGAGGTGGTGCACCGCGTCGAGGACGGCGACCACGACCGTGCCCGGCTGGGGCAGGTGGCGCTGGTGCAGCTCCAGGACGAAGTCGCGCGGATCGCGCAGCAACGGGATCCCCGAGGCGGTCCAGGTCTCCAGGTCCAGCAGCCGTCTGGGCGCCGAACTCCGGGCGAGGGGAGACTGACCTCGGCCGATACCGTTGATCACGATCCTCCTTCCCGACCCACGGGCACGCGGGTACCTGCGTACGCCGAAGGCAGGGTCCACCGGACCGGGTTTCGGGTACCCGCCAATTCTCGTGGCATCGGGGGCGGAGCGGCAACGATGAAATGATGAACGCCGCCCGAAAGCCCACGTTCTGCCGGATATATTCCCCTCTGGCGCAAGCGGTACTCAGGCATCTCCGCAGCCCGGCGAGGGCCAGGGTGAACGGCCCGTGAACTGGGTTCCGCAATGTCATCGCCCCTCTCCCGTCGTCGGTGCCGCGCGAGCGCCCCGCCGATGTGATCTCTCCCTCCTTTAGGCCATTCGAGTGAGTCCGTCCGAACGGACGGTCCACCTCCGTTCGGGTGTGCGGCCCGGGTGCGCGGCCCGCCGCCCGGGCCGCGCGGATCAGGCCTGCACGGCCAGCACCAGGGGCAGCACCGCGCTCGCCCCGGCCCGGCGCAGCAGGCGCGCGGCGACGGTGACCGTCCAGCCCGAGTCGACGAGGTCGTCCACCAGCAGCACCGGACCGCCCGCGGCGGCCACCGCCTGCGCCAACTCGGGCGGCAGGACCAGCGCTTCGGTCACCGAGCGCAGCCGCTGCGCGCTGTTGCTGCGGGCGCCGTGCGGGGGCCGCCCGTCCGCGTACTCGATCCGCCCGAGCAGCGGCAGCCGCCCGATCTCGGCGATCCGCGCGCCGAGCGTGCCGACCAGCTGGGGGCGGGCCGAGGAGGCCATGGTCACCACGCCGGCCGGCCGCTCCAGCCGGGCGCCGTCGGCCGAGGCCGGCCCGGCCCAGCCGCCCGGCCCGCGCGCCCAGTCGGCGAGCACCGTCACGAGGGCGTCCACCGCCTCGCCGGGGACGGGCACGTCCGGCGCCTGCTCGGCGAGCAGGCCGCGCAGCCGGGTGCCCCAGCCGATGTCGGACAGCCGGCCGAGCGCCCGGCCAGTCTCGGCCTGCTCCCCGGCCGGGATGCGCCCCTTGAGCGGCACGCCGACGGTCTCCATGCCGGTGGGCCAGAGCCGGCGCGGCTCGAAGCCGACCCCGGGGCGGCCGAGCGCGGCGCGGGCGGCCTCCAGCGTGGCGGCCGACACCTCCGGGGTGTGCAGCGGCCCGGCGCAGTTGTCGCACCGCCCGCACGGCGCGGCCTGCTCGTCGTCCAGCTGCCGCCGCAGGAACTCCATCCGGCAGCCGGTGGCCGCCGCGTACTCGCGCATCGCGCGCTGCTCGGCCTCGCGGGAGGCCGCGACCTTGGCGTAGCGGGCGGTGTCGTACTCCCAGCTCTGCCCGGTGGCCGTCCAGCCGCCCTTGACCCGGCGGACGGCGCCGTCCACGTCGAGCACCTTGAGCATGGTCTCCAGCCGGGTGCGGCGCAGGTCCACCCGGGGCTCCAGGGCTGCCGTGGACAGCGGGCGGCCGGCCTCGGCGAGCGCGTCGATCGTGCGGCGCACCTGCTCCTCGGGCGGGAAGGCCAGCGAGGCGAAGTAGCGCCAGATCGCCTCGTCCTCGCGACCGGGCAGGAGCAGCACCTCGGCCCGGTCGACGCCGCGCCCGGCCCGGCCGACCTGCTGGTAGTAGGCGATCGGGGAGCTGGGCGAGCCGAGGTGCACCACGAAGCCGAGGTCGGGCTTGTCGAAGCCCATGCCGAGCGCGGAGGTGGCGACCAGCGCCTTGACCCGGTTGGCCAGCAGGTCGGCCTCGGCGGTGCGGCGCTCGGCGTCCTCGGTGCGGCCGGAGTAGGAGGCCACGGCGAAGCCGCGCTCGCGCAGGAAGGCGGTGACCTCCTCGGCGGCGGCCACCGTCAGCGTGTAGACGATGCCCGAGCCCGGCAGGCGGTCGAGGTGGTCGGCCAGCCAGGCGAGCCGGTGCGCCGGGTCGGGCAGGGCGAGCACGCCGAGGGTGAGGCTCTCCCGGTCGAGCGGGCCGCGCAGCACCAGGGCGTGCTCGTCGGCGGTGCCGGTGCCCAGTTGCTCGGCGACGTCGGCGGTGACCCGGGCGTTGGCCGTGGCGGTGGTGGCCAGCACCGGGACCCGGGGCGGGAGGTCGGCGAGCATGGTGCGCAGCCGGCGGTAGTCGGGGCGGAAGTCGTGGCCCCAGTCGGAGATGCAGTGCGCCTCGTCGACCACGAGCAGGCCGGTGGAGGCGGCGAGCTTGGGGAGCACCTGGTCGCGGAAGTCGGGGTTGTTCAGTCGCTCCGGGCTGACCAGCAGGACGTCTACCTGCCCGGCCGCGACCTCGGCCTGGATCGCGTCCCACTCCTCGGTGTTGGCCGAGTTGATGGTGCGGGCGTGGATGCCGGCCCGGGCCGCGGAGTCGACCTGGTTGCGCATCAGGGCGAGCAGCGGCGAGACGATCACCGTGGGCCCGGCGCCCCGGGCGCGCAGCAGGGCGGTGGCGATGAAGTAGACGGCGGACTTGCCCCAGCCGGTGCGCTGCACGACCAGGGCCCGGCGGTGGTCGACCACCAGGGCCTCGATGGCCGTCCACTGGTCGTCGCGCAGGGCGGCGCCGGGGCCGGCCAGCTCGCGCAGGACGGCCTCGGCCCGCGCCCTGACCTCGGCGCGGTCGGCGGCGGTGGCGGTGGTGTGGATCTCGTGCGGCTGCATGGCGTCCATGTAACCCCGAGGCGCCGACAACGGGCGAATGCCGGGGCGGGCGAGAAGGGTGGAGCCGGGGTGTATGTCATCCGATCGTCGGCTGAACGGCAGTCAAATATCACTCGGGAGAGTGGCGATGACGTGCTCCGAACGAGGGAAGCGGAATTCCGGCCCGGAGTTGTCCACAGGAAAAAACAAAAGTCAGCCGCGGATTTCGGGGCGCGGCACTCTTCCCGTCATGAACGCCATGAACAGCGACAGCGCCATGAACAGCGACAACGGCATGGACAACGACAACGGCATGAACGACGACACCACGACGAACGGGGACAACGTGACGCTCTCCCTGGGCCCCGCCTCCGGCCACCGGCCGGTGACGATGCGCGGCCCGGCCGACATGGCCGAGCTGCTGCCCTACCTCCTGGGCTTCTTCCCCGACGACAGCATCGTCGCCGTCGGCCTGAACGGTCCCGACCTCCACCAGGGCGGGGTGCTCCGGGCGGACATCCCCGCGTCCCGCGCGCAGTGGCCGGCCGCGGCGGAGGAGACGGCCGCCCTGCTGGTCGACGTCTCGGAACAGCGCGGCAGCCGCCCGATCCAGGTGCTCCTCTACCTCTGCCAGGATCCCGTCCCCGGGCACGGGCCGCCGGTGGTGGACGGCCTGCGGCCGCTGGCCGACGGCCTCCGGGCCGCGTTCGCCCGCCGGGGCGTGCCGGTCAAGGAGTCGCTGTGCGTCTCGGACGGTCGCTGGTGGTCCTTCCTCTGCCGCCGGGAGGGCTGCTGCGATCCGGCGGGGAACCCGATCCGCCCCGCCCCCGCCCCGGGGCCAGCCGCCGCCGCGGCGACGTTCGCGGGCCTCGCCCCGCGAGGCAGCCGGAAGGCGATCATCGCGGGGCTGGCCCCGATCGGCCCGCCCGGTGCCGAGGCCCAGCGGACGGCCCTCGCACGGGTCGGGACGGCCGATCCGTCGGCGCCGGGGATCGCCCTGCTCGACCAGGCCTTCGTCGAGTTCGCGGCCGGTGCCCGCGAGCTCGACGAGGACCGGACGGCACGGCTGCTGCTCGCCCTGCGGGACCGGCACACCCGGGACCGCGGCGCCGAGTACGTCCGGCCCGCCGAGCTGGCGTCCGCCGAGCGGCTCTGGCGCTTCCTCGCCCGGCGCGCGGTGCCGCCGTACGAGGGCTGCGCGGTCGCCCCGCTGACCTTGCTGGCCTGGGCGTCCTGGGTCGCGGGGGACACGGCGACGGCCCGGGTGGTGCTCGGCCGCGCCCTCGACCTCGACCCGTCCTACCTGCTGGCCGATCTGCTGCACGAGTCGCTCAACGACGGGATGACCCCGGAGGCGCTGCTCGCGGCCGTCGAGGGCCAGCGGCTCCGCCGGGAGGCGAAGCGGGCGGGGGAGGCGAAGGAGGAGAACGGGGTGAAGGAGGAGCCGACGGTGCCGGAGCCGACCGACGAGGAGAGCGGCGGCCCGGCCGCCGATCCGGGCGGAGCACCGGAAGGGACGCCGGATGGGACGCCGGACGAGCCGTCGGGCGGCCCCCGGGAAGGGGCGCCCGGGCGGGGGAAGGCCAGGCGCAGGCGCCGGGGCGGCCGTCGGGCGGGCGCCGCTGCTCCGGGGACGCCGGGCGGTGTTCCCGGTGGGCCCGCCCCGGCCCTGCCGGAGGCGGACGGCCTCGGGCCGGTCGCCCTGCTCGCGGAGCCGGGCCGCGGCCGGGGGGAGCGCCCCGACGCGACCCTGAGGCTGGGCCGCGGCCGGGCGTGCAGCGGGGCGGCGGTGCCGCTCGGGAGCGGGGCGCACCGCTGCATCGGGAGGTCGGCCCGGGGAGCCCGTCATGGGCGCTGACGTCCTTCTCCGCCCGCTCCGGGCTCCCCGGGGCCGGGCCGGGCTACAGCTCGCCGTGCGCCATCTTGATCAGGCGGTCCAGCACCTTGCCGCCGCTCACCCGCAGGCCGTCGTGCTCCCACTCGTTGGTGATCCAGGTCCGCAGGCCGCGCACCGCGCGGGCGGTCTCCAGCGAGTCGGCGGTGTCCACGTACATGTCGTCGTGGTACACGGCCGCCACGACGGGCACCTCGTTGGCGGCGAGCCGCTGCGGGTCGTAGAGGTCGGGCCAGTCGGCCCGGGCGGCCAGCAGCTCGGCGGCCTCCTTCAGCGGCCGCAGCGCCGGGTCGGTGTCGAACATCCAGGGGTAGATCATCTCCCCGGTGAACAGCACCGGGGCCTCCGTCTCCAGCGCGGCCCGGGCGTCGAACCCGGGGAACTCCTTGCGGAGCCGCTCGGCCGACCACGCGGTGCCGCCCGCGTCGACCGACCGCTGGCCGTAGATCGACTCGTGCAGCACGGCGTACAGCGGGCCCTCGGCGAAGGAGATCCTGGCCTGGACGCCGTACAGGAAGGTGTCGGAGAGCTCGGGCCCGTCCGGGCCCTCCACCCAGGCCTCCTCCAGCAGGTAGTGCAGGGCGCCGGAGCCGCTGCCGCCGCCCAGCATCATCCCGAGCGACTGGAAGGCCTCGACGGTGAGCAGGCCGCCGTCGGGCAGCGTGGCCGGGGCGGCGGCGAGGTGCGCGGCGATCCGCCGCACCGCTTCGACGTCCTGCGGGAACCGCTCGTAGTGCCCTTCGTTCTTGCGGACCACCCGCGGGTAGGCGGCCCGGTAGACGTCGTCCGCCGAGCTCCGCAGGCCCGCGAGGCCGCCGGTGACGAAGGCCTCCGTCAGGCCCTCGGGGGCGATCGAGAGGTAGGTGAGGGTGCAGAAGCCGCCGAAGCTCTGGCCGAGCACGCTCCAGCGCTGGTCCGCGCCGAGCAGGTGGCGGCGGATCAGCTCGGCGTCGCGCACGATCGAGTCCGCACGGAAGTGCGCCAGGTAGTCCGCCTGCTCCCGGGCGCCGCCGCGCCGGGCGAGGGTCCGGCGGGTCGCGGGCGTCGAGCGCCCGGTGCCGCGCTGGTCGAGCAGGAGCACCCGGTAGTCGTCCAGGGCCCGGTCCAGCCACGCGTCCCGGCCGAGCGGGCGGGCCGCCTTGCCACCCGGGCCGCCCTGGAGGAAGAGCAGCCACGGCAGGTCGTCCCGCTCGCGGCCGGCGGCCACCACCTCGCGGGCGTACACCGAGATCCGCTCGCCCTCGGGGGCGGCGTGGTCCAGCGGGAGCTGGAAGACGTGGTCGGTCGTGACAATCCCGGGCAGCCGGCTGGCGGTGGACATACAACTCCTCGGTCTCTGCAGGTCACAGCGGTCACGTCGCCGTTCACGGTGTCACCGGGTGCGGGCGCCGCGACACCCGCACCGTATCCTGGCCGCCGTCGGGCGCCGGTTCGACGGCCGTGCTCCTCCCCGGGGCGCGCCCGGGACCGGCCGCCGCCGGGGTCGCGCGGTCCGCTGCCGGGCCCGCGGTGACGGCCCGCCACCGACCGTCCGGGTGCGGCGCGGCAGGAGCGCCCGAGCCCGGAGGCTCCGGCCGGGCGTGACCTGGGGCCGGTGTGCGGCGTTGACTCCGGGGGCCCTGTGCGCGCACCGCGGCGGGAACCGCGCCGTACCGGCGTCCCGAACGCCGGACTCGCGAGCGGCCGCACACGGCACCGCGACCGGCCGCCGCGCGCGAGCGGCCGACCGGGGCGACGGGCCACGGGGAGAGGGCGCCACCGGCCTGCCGGTGCGCGAGGCCCGACGGCGGGCCGGGCACACCGACGTGCCCGGCGCGCCGACCCGGCGCGCGGGTACCGGCCCGGTACCGCGCACCGCATGGCACGACCCGCCACCGGGTACGGCCAGACACGGCAGAACCGCCGACGGGACACCCCGCCGGCCCGGCACCATCAGCACGCGATCGAGCATGCTCGCGGCCCACCGGCCTGACCCGGCCACCGGACCGCCGAGGGGAGGAGAGTCCGGTGACCGCCATGAGGCCGCCCCAGGCCGCGCCGGCCGAGACCGTGGTCGGCGCGCCGCGACCGGTCGGCCGCCCCGACCAGGTCCCGGCCGGCCCGCCCCGGCCGCAGCCCGCCGCCGTCCACCACGCGGTGCTCTGCGTCAAGGCCCCCGGGATGGCCGCCTCCGGGCCGGACGGCCAGCTGCGCGGGCACGGGCTCCACGGCTTCTACCGCAACGGCGTCCGGGTCGTCGCGCGGATGGAGCTGCGCCTCGGCGGCATGGAGCCGCTGCCCCTCCAGGGCACCCAGACGAGCGCCGCCGAGGCCCGGTTCCTCGGTGCCGTCCGCCTTCCCGGCGACCTCGACCCGGACCCGGCGCTCACCGTGGAGCGGCTGCGCCAGGCGGACGGCGTGGAGACGGTGATCGTGCGCAACACCGGGGCCCGGCCCGCCCGGCTCCCACTGGAGATCGCGCTCGGCACCGACCTCGGCCCGGTCGGCGAGATCGCCGCCGGGCACCGCTCACCGGACCTGCCGGGCCAGGTGCAGTCCGCGGGCCTGCGCTGGGCCGGCCCGGCGCACAGCGCGGTGGTGTCCGCGAAGCCGTCCCCGCACGCCGTCCTCGCCGGTGCCGGGGTGCTCCGCTGGGACCTGGAGGTGCAGCCGGGCGCCCGCTGGTCGGTCGAGCTGCGTGCCGAGCTGGAGAGCACCGTGCCCGGTGCGCGTCCGCCGGGCGGTCGCGGCACGGGCGTCCCGCTGCCCTGGTCCGAACCGGAGGTCCGCGCCGACGACGGCCGGGCGGCGCTGCTGGTCACCCGCTCCCTCGACGCCCTCGGCGGCCTGCTCTTCGCCGACCCGGACCGACCGACCGACCTCTACCCGGCCTCCGGGGCGCCCTGGCGCTTCGGCCTCGCCCCGGCCGACGCGCTGTGGGCCGCCCGGCTGACCCTCCCGCTCGGCACCCGGCTCGCCGCCGGCACCCTGCGGGCGCTGGCCCGGCGCCAGCAGCTCGCCCCGGCGCCGGGCCGCACCGAGGGGCTGCTGCCCGGCGCCCTGCGGCACGGCGGTCCCGAGCTCCCGCCCACCTGCACCGCGACCGAGGCCACCCTGCTGTTCGTCACGGTGCTGGCCGAGGCCTGGCGCTGGGGCCTGCCGAGGGCCGAGGTCGCGGACCTGCTCCCGGCCGCCGAACGGGCCCTCGGCGCCCTCCGGGACGGCCTGGTCGACGGCTTCGTCACCGACCTGAGCCGTCCGGCCGAGGACCGCGCCGCCCACCCGGTGGCCGCCCGCGCCGAGGTCCAAGCCCAGGCGCACCGCGCCGCCCTGCACGGCGCCGAGCTCCTGGAGGCCTTCGGCCGCCCCGGCGCCGAGGAGTGGCGCGGCTGGGCCGCCGGGCTGCGCGGGCGCTTCCGCGAGCGGTTCTGGATCGACGACCTCTCCGGCGGGCGCCCCGCCGCGGGCCTGGCCCCGGGCGGGCAGCCGCTCCCGGCCGTCGCCTCCTCCTTCGTCCACCTGCTCGACACCGGCCTCGCGGTCGACGGCGGCCGCCACGAGAGCCTGCTGGACCGCGAGCAGACGCGGCTGCTCGCCCAGCGCCTCGTGGCCCCGGAACTGGACAGCGGCTGGGGTCTGCGCACCCTGAGTGCCAAGTCGCCGCGCTTCAACCCGCTGGGCCACCGGGGCGGCGCCGTGCGGGTGCACGAGACCGCCCTCGCGATCGCCGGGCTCGCCGGGGCCGGCCACGAGAACGAGGCCGGCACCCTGCTGGAGGGCCTGCTCGCCGCGGCCACCCACTTCGAGGGCCGCGTGCCCGAGATGTACGCCGGCGAGCAGCGGATCCCCGGCTGCCCGCCCGTCCCGCACCCGGCCGCGTGCCGTCCGGCGGCGGTCTCGGCCGCCGGGGCCGCCCACGCGGTCTTCGCCCTCGCCGGGGTCCGCCCGGACGTCCCCGGCGGCCGGGTCAAGGTCCGCCCGGCGAGCACGGCCCCGCTCGGCGAGCTGGAGCTGACCAACCTGCGGGTGTCCGGGGAGCGCTTCTCCGTCCGGGTGAGCCGCATCGGCGTGGCCATGGTCGAGGAGGCGCCCGCGGACCTCCAGCTCGTGGCGCGCTGACCCCCGCCCGGGCCTGCCCCGCGGGCCATGGGCACGGGTTGTACACGGGCCTGTGCTTATCGTCAGAGAGACGACTATGATCGTCGCCATGTCGCGCTATGACCCGTCGGCCTTCCCCCCGTTCGCAGTCACCGTTGACCTGGTGGTGCTGACGGTGCGCGACCATGAGCTGTGTGCCCTGCTGGTGAGACGGGGCGAGCCCCCGTTCCAGGGGTACTGGGCGCTGCCCGGCGGGTTCGTGCGGCCGGACGAGGGCCTGGCCGAGGCGGCCTCCCGCGAGCTGGCCGAGGAGACCGGGCTGCGGGCGCACTCCGCGCCCGGACACGACGCCGTCGGCCCGGGCGCGGCCGGCGCCCACCTGGAACAGCTGGCCACCTACGGCCACCCGCAGCGCGACCCCCGCATGCGGGTGGTCAGCGTCGCGTACCTCGTCCTCGCTCCCGACCTACCGACGCCGCGGGCCGGCGGGGACGCCAGCAGCGCCCGCTGGGCGCCGGTCGCCGAGCTGCTCGGGCAGAGCCCGGCCGACGGGGTGCCGCTCGCCTTCGACCACGGGCTGATCCTGGCCGACGGGGTCGAGCGCGCCCGCTCCAAGATCGAGTACTCCTCGCTCGCCACCGCCTTCTGCCCGGCCGAGTTCACCGTCGGCGAGCTGCGGAGGGTCTACGAGGCCGTCTGGGGCGTGGTCCTGGACCCGCGGAACTTCCACCGCAAGGTCACCGGCACCCCCGGCTTCCTGCTGCCCTCCGGCGGCACCACGACCCGTCAGGGCGGGCGCCCGGCGCAGCTGTTCACCGCGGGCGGTGCGACGGTGCTCAACCCGCCCATGCTCCGCCCGGAGTCCTGAGGTCGCGCGCCCCCGTACGTCGGCCCGCCTCGGTCCGGTCCCAGCCCGCCCGGCCCGTCGGCCGGGGAATCGCAGGATCGGATTGTCCCCTGATCGGGTGAGGTGGGTGGCCCGCGGGCCCGCGCCGCTCCCGTAATGCCCGGAATCTCCTCCGCCGACCCCTAATGTGCTGGCGCGGGGCCGGTCGAGGGCATGGGAGCAGGCAGCGATGATCCAGATCACCGGACTGACCAAGGTCCGCGGCAAGGGCGCTCCGCCGGTCTTGCTGGACCTGACCTTCGACGCCAGACCCGGCCTCGTGACGACGCTGCTCGGCCCCGAGGGCGCCGGCAAGTCCACCGCGCTGCGGCTGATGGTCGAACTCGACCGCGGGCAGGGCGTCACGCTCTTCCACGGCCGCACCTACCGCCGCCTGCGCCGCCCCGAGCGCGAGGTCGGCGTGCTGCTGCAGGGGCCGGGGGAGGGGAGCACGGCCGTGGCCGGGCACCCGGGCCGCACGGCGCGCGGTCAGCTGCGGATGCTCGCCGCGGCCGTCGGCGTGCCCGCCCGCAGAGCCGACGAACTGCTGGAGCAGACCCGGCTGGCCACCGTCGCCGGGCAGCGGCTGCGCACCTTCTCGCCCGGCATGCACCGGCGGCTGGCGCTCGCGGCCGCGCTGCTGGGCGACCCCGGCGCGCTGCTCCTGGACGCGCCGACCGAGGGCCTGTCCCCGCGCAACGTGGAGTGGTTCCACTCCTTCCTGCGCTCGTTCGCGGTCGCGGGCGGGACGGTCCTGGTGACCACCCGCACCCCGCAGGAGGCGTCCCGGCTGGCCGACCGCGTGATCACGCTGGACCGGGGCCGGCTGGTGGCCGACCAGCCGGTGGTCGAGTTCCGCCGCACCCGGCTCAGCCCCGAAGTGGCCGTCCGCGGACCGCAGATGGCGCGGCTGGCCGACCTCCTGGTGGGCCAGGGCGCCCAGGTGCGCCGGGACGGCGGCGCCGGTCTCGCCGTGGCGGGCATCGGGCGCACCGAGATCGGCGAACTGGCCTACCGGCACGGCATCCTGCTGCACGAACTGGCGGACCGCGTGGTCGAGCAGCCCGCCCCGAGGGCCGTCCTGCCGACCGCCTCCGGCCGCTCCGGCCAGATCCACGTCCAGCCGAAGTCCGCCGATGAGCGCAAGCCCGTCGCACAGCCGCAGCCGCAGCCGTCGGCCGGACCGGCCGGTCCGGCCGGTCCGGCCGGAATGACAGAACCGGCCGAACCGGCCGAGCCGACCGAGCCGACCGAGCCGAGGCCCCACGGCGACGCCGCCTTGCCCACCCGGGCCCTGCCGGTCGCCTCCGGCGCCTCCGTCGCGACCGCCCTCTCCGCCCTCGCCGTCACCGGGGCCACCCGCGAGCGGCCGGCCGAGCCCCCGCGCGCGCACGACGCCTCGGACGAGTCCGGGGCCGCACCGGAGCCCGTGCTCCGCCCCGTCCGGGTGCCCAAGCCCGATCTCCGTTCCGCCGACAGCGCCGCGACGACCGTGGCGGTGGACCGCCTCTTCAGAGCCGGGCCCACGGCTCCGGCCGCCGCCCTGCTGTCGGACGACACCGTCCGGCTCGGCCGCGTGACGCCTGCGGCATCCCCGGCCGCTCCCGTCACCCCCACCACCTCCACCACCGCCCCCACCACCTCCACGACCACCTCCGCCACCCCCGTCGACCCCCGGAGCGAGTGAACCGTGCGCGTCCTGGCCTACGAGCTGCGCCGGCTGCGCGGCCTCCGTTCCACCTGGCTGCTCCTCGCCGCCGTGCTGCTCTGCGACGCCGTCGTGGCCGCCGTCCTGGCGGGCCAGCGGCCGGAGGGCCCGCTGCCCGGCCCGGCCGGGGTGCGGCTGCTGACCGCGGCCTTCCCGCTGCTCCCGCTGCCCTTCGCGGCGCTCGGGGCCGGCCTGCTGGGCGCCCTCGCGTACGGGCACGAGGTCCGCTTCCCGGGGCTGCCGGCCTCGTGCGTGTCGTATCCGCGCCGGGTCCGGCTGCTGGTGGCCAAGCTGCTGGTGATCGGCCCGGTGGCGGGGCTGCTGGCGCTGGCCACCCTGGTGGTGGACACGGTGGCCGTGCACCTCGCGCTGCCCGCCGGGGTGACGGTGGCGGCCTGGGCGGACCCGTCCGCGTTGTCCGGGCGGGTGTCCGGGGCGCTGACCTCGGCCGGGCTGTCCGGGCTCGCCGACCTGCCGGGAGCGTTCGGGCCGGTGGCCCTGGTCGCCGGGCACGGGGTTCCGGGCGCCCTGCTGGCCTTCGTCCTCCTGACGGTCGTGGCGGGCTGGACCGGCGTCCTGACGGCCTCGCTCACCCGCAGCGCCGTCGCCGGCGTGCTCGTGCTGTGCGCGCTGCCGCCGCTGCTGGAGTCGGGCGTGGCCCTGCTGCTGCGGCAGACCGGCACGCCGTGGCCGACCCGGGCGGCCGAACTGCTGCCGTTCCAGTCGGGCGTCGAATGGGCGTACGGGTGGGTTTACGGCGGAGACCGGCGGGTGGCGCCCGGAGGCACCGCGCTGACGGACCCGGCGCTCCTCGCGGCAGTGGCCGCCCCGGCGGCCGTCCTGCTGGTGGCGGCCCTGGTGATCCAGACCCGGCGCCGCGCGCTCTGATTCCCGGGCCGCCGACCCGAAGCACCAAGATCGACCAGCAGTGACCGTAATGCGCGGTTCTTCCTGATAAGAAGTCAATTATCCAGTCACGGCCGATCACCCTTTCGTGTGCTTTTCACGAGAATTCTCAAGCTGCGCCTGCCGATCGCCGACAAAGGACCTGTGAGTACCCTTGCGCACCCCACCATGACCCCCGCCCGTTCCGCCGATGGGCCCATCCACGGCCCCGGCGATCTGGACCGCTTCTCGTACGCCGACCGGCCGACCCCGCCGGCGCCCCGCTGGGAGGGCGCCGAGTCCGAGCTCGCCAGGGTCGGCCGCAAGACCACCAGCAGCCGCGGCCGCGGTCTGCACGGCCAGCTGGTCCAGCAGCTCGGCCAGATGATCGTCTCCGGTGACCTCGGCGCCGACCGCCCGCTGGTGCCCGAGGAGATCGGTCAGCGCTTCGAGGTCTCCCGCACGGTCGTCCGCGAGTCGCTGCGCGTGCTGGAGGCCAAGGGTCTGGTCAGCGCCCGGCCGAACGTCGGCACCCGGGTCCGTCCGGTCGGCGACTGGAACCTGCTCGACCCGGACATCATCGAGTGGCGCGCCTTCGGTCCCCAGCGGGACGAGCAGCGCCGGGAGCTCTTCGAGCTGCGCTGGGCCATCGATCCCCTGGCCGCCCGGCTGGCCGCCGGCCACGGCCGCGAGGACGTCCAGCAGCGCCTGGTCGAGCTGGTCGAGATCATGGGCCACGCCGCCGCCCAGGCCGACCTCTCGACCTACACCCGGGCCGACGCCGAGCTGCACGGCCTCGTGCTGCAGATGGCCGGGAACCGGATGCTGGAGCACCTCTCGGGGATCATCTCCTGCGCGCTCCAGGTCTCGGGCGGCCCGACGACCTCCTGCGAGCGCCCCTCCGAGGCCTCGGTCAGCCTGCACTCCCGGCTGGTGGACGCGCTCGGCACCGGCGACGGCACGGCGGGCGAGGCCGCGATGCGGGCGCTGCTCACCGTCCACCCCGAGATCGAGCCGTCCGTCCCGGCCCCCCGGGAGCACTGAACGGTCTGGTTCGGTCCGCCCGCCCACGGCCCTCCGGCCGCACCGCCCGGTGCAGCCGGAGGGCCGTTCTGCCGGGCCCGGAGGGACATCCCGTCGGGGGCCGGGACGGCCTCCGGGCCGGGTGGGCATGTGCATGGCGGCAGATTCCGGCGCGAGTGCGCGATGATGGAGTCCGGCCCCGGGCCGCGGGCGCCCGAGCGGTGTGACCCGCGACACGAAGGCCATGCGTAACACTTGACGAGTAGCAGCGATGTGTCCTGAGCGGAAGCAGCTCCGGAATACTCCAGCACGCCACGTGGCTGTGTTGGTCCGCGGCGCTGCTGCCGTCCTGCAAACCCAGTCCTCAAGCCCGAGTCGGTCGGAATCGACACCGCGCGTCCGACGCGCGATCTCCTTCCCCGCCCGCTCGGGCGGCCGGTACGGGTTCGAGTCCACTCATCGTCCGAGAGGTTGTTCGTGTCGGCCAGCACATCCCGTTCGCTTCCCCCCGAGATCGCCGAGTCCGCGGCTCTGCTGGCTCTCATCGAGCGGGGCAAGGCCCAGGGGCAGATCGCCGGTGACGACGTGCGCCAGGCGTTCGAGGCGGACCAGATCCCGGTCACCAAGTGGAAGAACGTCATGCGCAGCCTCAATCAGGTGCTGATTGAGGAGGGGGTGGACCTCATGGTGAGCGCGGCCGAGCCGGCCGGTGCCAAGCGCAAGAGCGTTGCCGCCAAGAGCCCCACGAAGCGCACCGCCACCAAGGCTGTCACCACCCGGACCCCGGCCGCCCCGTCGGCCCCGACCAAGCCGCCCGTGCGCATCGCGCCCGGCGCCCCCGTCGCGGCCCCGGCCGTGGCGGCCGCCACCGCGCCCGCGCCGACCGTGTCCGCCGAGATCACCGCCGAGGAGGCGACCACGGTCGTCACCGAGGTGAAGGCCCCGGCGAAGAAGGCCGTCGCCAAGAAGGCCGTGGCCAAGAAGGCCGCCGCGCCGGCCAAGAAGACCGCCGCCAAGAAGACCACCGCCGCCAAGACCGCCAAGGGCGGCGAGGAGGAGCTGCTCGGCGAGGAGGAGCTGCTCGAGGACGTCGCGCTGCCCGGCGACAAGGCCGAGGCCGAGGCCACCGGTCCCGAGGAGGAGTCGGAGGGCTTCGTCCTCTCCGACGACGACGAGGACGACGCGCCGGCCCAGCAGGTCGCCGTCGCCGGTGCCACCGCCGACCCGGTCAAGGACTACCTGAAGCAGATCGGCAAGGTCCCGCTGCTCAACGCCGAGCAGGAGGTCGAGCTCGCCAAGCGCATCGAGGCCGGCCTGTTCGCCGAGGACAAGCTCTCGGCCGCCGACAAGCTCGCCCCCAAGCTCAAGCGCGAGCTGGAGATCATCGCCGAGGACGGCCGCCGCGCCAAGAACCACCTGCTGGAGGCCAACCTCCGCCTCGTGGTCTCGCTGGCCAAGCGCTACACCGGCCGCGGCATGCTCTTCCTGGACCTGATCCAGGAGGGCAACCTCGGTCTGATCCGTGCGGTCGAGAAGTTCGACTACACCAAGGGCTACAAGTTCTCCACCTACGCCACGTGGTGGATCCGCCAGGCGATCACCCGCGCCATGGCCGACCAGGCCCGCACCATCCGCATCCCGGTGCACATGGTCGAGGTCATCAACAAGCTGGCCCGCGTCCAGCGCCAGATGCTCCAGGACCTGGGCCGCGAGCCCACCCCGGAGGAGCTGGCCAAGGAACTCGACATGACCCCCGAGAAGGTCATCGAGGTCCAGAAGTACGGCCGCGAGCCGATCTCGCTGCACACCCCGCTCGGCGAGGACGGCGACAGCGAGTTCGGTGACCTCATCGAGGACTCCGAGGCGGTCGTGCCGGCCGACGCGGTCTCCTTCACCCTGCTCCAGGAGCAGCTGCACTCGGTGCTGGACACCCTGTCCGAGCGCGAGGCCGGCGTCGTGTCGATGCGCTTCGGCCTGACGGACGGTCAGCCGAAGACCCTCGACGAGATCGGCAAGGTGTACGGGGTCACCCGTGAGCGCATCCGCCAGATCGAGTCGAAGACCATGTCGAAGCTGCGCCACCCGTCGCGGTCCCAGGTGCTGCGCGACTACCTGGACTGATCCGACACCGCGCGGGCCCTGCCTGCGCGAGCACTCACGAGAAGGCCCGGAGCCCCACGGCTCCGGGCCTTCTCGGCCGTCCGGAGGGGGTTCGTCACCGTCCGAGTGGCGCTTGTCGCTCGTCCGGGTGGCCGTCCGCCGGGAAGCGGTCGCACAGTGTAGCCGGTCACCTACGCTGTGCCGGTTGCCTGCTGCCGAGCCACCTGGAGAAACGGTGCTGCCCAACCCGGACCGCGCGGACCTGACGACCGCCGCCCCGCCCCCGGCGACCCCGGCCGCCGCCCGGCCGGGCCGCCGAAAGCGCGCCGCCGTGCTGGCGCTGCTGGCGGCCGCACCCGTCCCGCTGGTGGCCTTCGGCGCCGCCGCGCCCGCCGAGGCCCAGCGCCGGGTGGTCGGCGGCGGGGTGACGAGCACCGCGGACCACCCGTGGATGGTGGCGCTGGCCAGTCGCCAGCAGTTCGGATCCGGGCGTTCCGGGCAGTTCTGCGGGGGAGCCCTGGTCACCCCGACCAAGGTCGTGACGGCCGCGCACTGCTTCTTCGACGAGCCCAAGGGCGTCCGGGTGGACCGGCCCGGCCTCAAGGTGATCGTCGGCCGGGACGACATGCGCGGCACCGCCGGGTACGAGGTGCCGGTCAAGAAGATCTGGATCCACCCCGACTACAGCTGGTCCGCCAACATGAACGACGTGGCCGTGGTCACGCTCGGTGAGTCCCAGGGCTCGCGGCCGGTGATCGACCTGCTCGGCCAGGGCGAGAGCGAGCCGTACGCGGCCGGGACCAGGGCACAGGTGTACGGCTGGGGCGACACCACCGGGCGCGGCGACTACTCGGCCCCGCTGCGCACGGTAGACGTGCCGGTCGTCGCGGACCAGGTGTGCGCGCGCGACTACCCGGGCGGGCCGGAAGGGAAGTTCGAGGCCCGGACGATGGTGTGCGCCGGCGAGGAGGAGCAGGGCGGCAAGGACGCCTGCCAGGGGGACAGCGGCGGCCCGCTGGTCATCGGCGGGCGGCTGGCCGGCCTGGTGTCCTGGGGGACGGGTTGCGCGGAGGCGCACCACCCAGGGGTCTACACGAGGATCGCCGCCCTCTCGGACGCGGTGCACTCGGCACTGTGACGTCAGAACGTGACCGCACGGTCACGTTCTGACGTTCCGTCGGAGGGGTGGCGTGCCTCGGGGAACAGCAGAGCCGGGCGACCGGCCCCCGGAGGGGTCGATCGCCCGGCCCACCGGTCGCGCGCAGTGCGCGACCGGACACACAGCTCGACGCTGGCTGCTGGGTGGCGCCCGGGATCAGCGCTCGTCGTCGGTGGCCGTCGCAGCGGTGGTGCCGCTCAGGCGACCGCTCTCGTCCTGTATCTCAACGGCGATCTTCTTGAGCTCCGGCTCGAACTTCCGGCCGTGATGGGCGCAGAAGAGCAGCTCTCCGCCGCTGGCGAGTACGACGCGCAGGTAGGCCTGGGCGCCGCAGCGGTCGCAGCGGTCAGCCGCGGTGAGCGGGCTCGCAGGTGTCAGAACAGTAGTCACGTCGCCTCTTCTCTAGCTCGACGAGCTGTCGTACCAGGGTCAACATCCAACCAGGCCGAAAACGTTCCCGCTCGTGGCTTTTCTTCTCTGAGGATTCTGCTGTGTTGATGAGGACGTGCCCCGGGGGCCGGTGGTTCATGCGTACCGGATCCCAGGATCCGCCCGTGCCTCGAACGCCCGATCGGGACCGGGTGCGAGGTCCGCGTAGCATAATCCTCTGCCGGGTTGGAGCATAAGCCCCGTCCCAGGCCCCGGTAGCCTGCATAACGGCAGTTCCGGAGCCTGCGCCGGACCCCACGAACCGCCAGGACCGGTGGTACCGGGAGGAGATGGCGCCCCGGAGCCCCGGACTCCGGCCCAGCCCGTGTTCGCGCAGCGCGTACAAGCTGCGCGGGACCGGCCCGCCGTGCTGGGCACCCAGCGGAGGGGTGCGCACACGCCGGGCGACGGCTGTCGGTGCGGCGTGCTGCACTGGCGGACGGTCCGGACGCGTTCCGGATGTGACCGATGAGACAGAACTTCACCGAGGAGAGTGCCGCGTGAGTGCCGAAACGACCGTGCCGTCCGCACTGCTGGCCGGTGACGACGGCTCCAACTACACCGCTCGGCACCTGCTCGTCCTGGAGGGGCTGGAGGCGGTCCGCAAGCGCCCCGGCATGTACATCGGCTCGACCGACAGCCGCGGCCTGATGCACTGCCTGTGGGAGATCATCGACAACTCGGTCGACGAGGCCCTGGGCGGCCACTGCGACCGCATCGAGGTCCTCCTGCACCCCGACTCCTCGGTCGAGGTCCGCGACAACGGGCGCGGCATCCCGGTCGACGTCGAGCCCAAGACCGGGCTGTCCGGCGTCGAGGTCGTCATGACCAAGCTCCACGCCGGCGGCAAGTTCGGCGGCGGCTCCTACGCGGCCTCCGGCGGTCTGCACGGCGTCGGCGCCTCCGTCGTCAACGCCCTCTCGGCCCGCCTGGACGTCGAGGTCGACCGCAGCGGGCACACCCATGCGATGAGCTTCCGCCGCGGCACCCCCGGCATCTTCACCGAGGCCGGCCCGGACGCGCCCTTCGAGGCCGCCAACGGCATGACCAAGGCCCGCAAGGTGCCCAGGACCCGCACCGGCACCCGGATCCGCTACTGGGCCGACCGGCAGATCTTCCTCAAGGACGCCCGCCTCTCCCTGGAGAACCTGCACAACCGGGCCCGGCAGACCGCCTTCCTCGTCCCCGGCCTGACCATCGTCGTGCGTGACGAGCGGCTCACCGAGAGCGAGAAGGCCGAGGAAACGGTCTTCCGCTACGACGGCGGCATCGCCGAGTTCTGCGAGTTCCTGGCCCCCGACAAGCCGGTCTGCGACGTGCTGCGGCTGCGCGGCGAGGGCACCTTCAAGGAGACCGTGCCCGTCCTGGACGACCTCGGCCACATGACGCCCACCGAGGTCACCCGCCACCTCGGCGTGGACATCGCGCTGCGCTGGGGCGCCGGCTACGACACCACCCTGCGCTCGTTCGTCAACATCATCGCCACCCCCAAGGGCGGCACCCACGTCACCGGTTTCGAGCGCTCGCTCGCCAAGACCGTCAACGAGGTGCTGCGCGCGAGCAAGCTGCTGCGCGTGGCCGAGGACGACATCACCAAGGACGACGCCACCGAGGGCCTGACCGCCGTCGTCACCGTCCGCCTCGCCGAGCCGCAGTTCGAGGGCCAGACCAAGGAGGTCCTCGGCACCTCGGCGGCCAACCGGATCGTCGCCGCCGTCCTCGCCAAGGAGCTGAAAGCCTTCCTCACCTCGGCGAAGAAGGACGACAAGCTCCAGGCCAGGGCCGTCCTGGAGAAGGTCGTCGCCGCCGCGCGCACCCGGGTCGCCGCGCGCCAGCACAAGGAGGCCCAGCGCCGCAAGACCGCGCTGGAGACCAGCTCGCTGCCGGCCAAGCTCGCCGACTGCCGCAGCGACGACGTCGAGCGCAGCGAGCTGTTCATCGTCGAGGGCGACTCCGCGCTCGGCACCGCCAAGCTCGCCCGCAACTCCGAGTTCCAGGCGCTGCTGCCGATCCGCGGCAAGATCCTCAACGTCCAGAAGGCCTCGGTGAGCGACATGCTCAAGAACGCCGAGTGCGCCGCGATCATCCAGGTGATAGGGGCCGGCTCCGGCCGCACCTTCGACATCGACCAGGCCCGCTACGGCCGCGTCATCTTCATGGCCGACGCCGACGTCGACGGCTCGCACATCCGCACCCTGTTGCTGACCCTCTTCCACCGCTACATGCGGCCGATGGTCGAGCAGGGCCGGGTGTTCGCCGCGGTGCCGCCGCTGCACCGCATCGAGCTCACCGCCCCCAAGCGCGGCCAGGAGAAGTACCACTACACCTACTCCGATGCCGAACTGCGCTCCACGCTGCTGGAGTTCCAGCGCAAGGGGATGCGCTGGAAGGAGCCGGTGCAGCGGTACAAGGGCCTCGGCGAGATGGACGCCGACCAGCTGGCCGAGACCACCATGGACCCGCGCCACCGCACGCTGCGCCGGATCAACCTGGGCGACCTGGAGCAGGCGGAGAAGATCTTCGACCTGCTGATGGGCAACGACGTCGCTCCGCGCAAGGAGTTCATCGTGGACTCGGCGGCCACCCTGGACCGCTCCCGCATCGACGCCTGACCTGCCCGACCGCCCGCGGGGGGGGGGGGGGCGCCCCCCGGGGGGGGGGGCGGGCCGCGGGGGGGGGGGCCCCCCCCCCCCCCCCCCCCCCCCCCCCCCCGCGCCCCCGCCCCCCACCCCGGGCGGGGCCCCCCCCCCCGGGGGGGGGGGCCCCCCCCGCTTGTGCTTCCACCCCCGGTCCACCCGGGCTCCGATCACCGGGCGGCGCCCGATCCGTAGCGTCGGTGAGGTCAGCACACAGCTTCCGTCGGGACGGAGAATCCGATGACCGCCCTCGTCAACATCGTCGTGATCATCGCGGTACTGGCTCTGGTGGTCCGGCGGCAGATGCGCGCGCAGCGCCTGGACACCGAGCGCCGCTTCTGGCTGCTGCCGCTGATCCTCGGGGCGCTCGCGCTGCGCGACCCGCAGCTGATCGACCACGACCACGCGGCGCTCTCCGCCGTCCTGCTCGGCGCCTCCCTCGTCGCGGTGCTCGCCATGGGCTCCGTCTGGGGCTGGACCGTCCGGCTCTGGCGGGCCGCGGACGGCTCGGTCTGGGCCAAGGGCACCAAGGCCACGGTCGCCGCGTGGGTGGGCATGATCGCCATCCGGCTCGGCCTGTACGGGATCGGCTCGGCGATGCACGTCCACCAGGCGGGCAGCGCCCTGATGCTCGGCATCGCGGTCATGCTGCTGGTCCGCTCGCTCGTGGTGAACTGGAGGGCGCGGACCGCCGAGCTGCCCCGGCAGGCCGCCGTGATCGGCTGACCGCGCCGCCGCCCCGCCGCCGCGTTCGAGCCGCCGCCGTGTACGACACCCCCGAGGAGGACCCCGTGACCGGGTACTGGACCCGCTGGCCGGCCCGCGAGGGACTGGAGCGCGAGGCCGAGAGCGGCCCGCGGCGGGTCCTCACCGTGCTCGGCCGGATCGTGATCCTCGTCAGCGTCACCTGGGGGACCTTCGCCGACGGCCGCTTCACCGGCTGGGCGGCGGCGGCCGCAGCCGGCGGGCTGGTGGCCATGGTCGGGCTGAGCACGGTCTACCTGAATACCAGCCGGGCGCAGCGGCTCGTGCCCTCGCTCGCCGCGGCCGGCGCCCTGGTCGGCCTCGGGTGGCTGGCCAACTGGGGCCACGCCATCGTGCTGGCGGACGTCACCTGGCTCGGGCTGGCGGTGATGGCGCTGGTCCGGCTGCCGCCCGCGCCCGCGGTCCTCGTCGCGGTGGCGTCGCTGGGCTCGTACACCGCGGCCAGCTGGGCGAGTTGGCTCAGCGTCGTGACGTCGGTCGGCGGGCTCGGGCTCCTCGGCTTCCTGCTGCGGCTGGACATCGAGGCGCGCGGCACCGCCCGCCGCCTGCTCGCGCAGGAGCGGGCCGCCCGGGCCGCCGAGGCCGAGAGCGCGGCGCTCGCCGAACGGGCCAGGATCGCCCGGGAGATCCACGACGTGCTCGCCCACAGCCTCTCCGCCCAACTCGTCCACCTGGAGGCGGCCCGGCTGATGCTGGACGCCGGGACCGACCGCGAACAGGTCCGCGAACGCGTCGTCGCCGCCCGGCGGATGGCGCAGGACGGGCTGGCCGAGACCCGGCAGGCGCTGTCCGCGCTGCGCGGCGAACTCACCCCGGTGGGGGACTTCCTGGTCGAACTGACCGGACGCGAACGGGCGGTGTTCGGCGTCGTCGGCACGCCCCGGCCGCTGGCCGCCGAGGCCGCGCTCGCCGTGCGGCGCACCGCTCAGGAGGCGGTGACCAACGTGCGCAAGCACGCGCCCGGGGCCCGGTGCGAGGTCGAACTGCGCTACCTGCCGGACGCGGTGGAGCTGGAGGTGCGCAACTCCGCGTCCCCGCGCGCCGCGGCGCCGGGGGAACTGGCCGCCAGCGGCAGCGGGTACGGTCTGCTGGGGATGCGCGAACGCGCGGAACTGCTCGGCGGCACCCTGCTGACGGGCCCGGAGGACGGAGGGTGGCGCGTGCTGCTGCGGGTGCCGGCGTGAGCGCGGGAACGACCAGGGTCCTGGTCGCGGACGACCAGACGGTGGTGCGCGAGGGCATCGTGATGCTGCTCGGCCTGCTGCCCGGGATCGAGGTGGTCGGCGCGGCGGCGGACGGGGAGGAAGCCGTCGCCCTGGTGGAGCGGCATCACCCGGACGTGGTGCTGATGGACCTGCGGATGCCGCGCGTCGACGGCGTCGAGGCGACCAGGCGGATCCGGGCGGCGCACCCGGAGACCGAGGTCGTCGTCCTCACCACCTACGCCGACGACGACTCGCTGTTCCCCGCGCTCCAGGCCGGCGCGCGCGGCTACCTCACCAAGGACGCCGGCGGCGAGGAGATCGCCCGGGCCATCGCGGACGTGCGCTCGGGCGCGGCCGGGCTCTCGCCGCAGGTCCAACTCCGGCTGCTGGAGCGGCTATCGGAGGGTCGCAAGGCCTCCCCGGCGACCCCCGAACCGGCCCCCGCGCCCGCCGCCCGGGCCGCGGAACTGCCCGACGGACTGACCACCCGGGAGGCCGAGGTGCTCGCGCTGATCGCCGAAGGCCTCTCCAACGGTGAGATCGCCCAGCGGCTGTTCGTCAGCCCGGCCACCGTGAAGACGCACATCAACAACCTCTTCGCGAAGACCGCCGTGCGGGACCGGGCACAGGCCGTCGCGTACGCCTTTCGGCACGGAATCACCGGTACGCATCAGTAGTCGGATGAGTGTCTGTCGGATCATCGATCACCTCATCGAGTGAACGTATCTGCAATGGTCAAAACCGCTGCTCAGAGGCCCTCATGATGGTTCGGGTCAGAGTGCCCGCCCGGTTCAGGAGCAGCAGTGCCACAGCAGCAGACGAGCAGTCCCGGGCAGGGGCAGCGATTCGACTGGTGGGCCGCTCCGGCCACCGCGAACGCGCCCGCCGCCGGTCGGCCCAACCAGGGCACCCGGTCGGCCGCCCCCCGGACGGACCGCACGGTGCCGGCGCAGCCGGTGCCGCCCGTCCCGGCCGCCGCGCCGACCGTGCCCGCCGCACCGGCCGTTCCCGCCGCGGTGCCCGTGCCGGCCGCGGTGCCCGCCGCCGCACCGGCCGGCAGCGCGGACAGCACCGAGGTGTACCGGACGGTCCAGGCCAGCGAGGCCTTCCAGGACATCCGGCGCAGCTACCGGTCGTTCGTCTTCCCGGTCAGCAGCGCCTTCCTCGCCTGGTACCTGGCCTACGTCGCCGCCCAGGCCGCCGCGCCCGAGCTGATGCGCACCCCGGTGGCCGGGCCGCTCAACGTCGCCTGGCTGCTCGGCCTGCTGCAGTTCGCCAGCACCTTCCTCCTCACCTGGCTCTACGCCCGCAACGCCCGCACCAAGCGCGACCGCGCCGCCCTCGGCCTGCGCTGGGACACCCAGGACCAGCTCCGATGACCACCGCGGCGTCGACCGCCACCCCACCGCCCGTCGCCCCCACCGGCGACCACCACGACCTCGCGATCCTGCTCTTCGCCGTGATCGTCCTGGTCACCCTCGGCATCACCCTCTGGGTCGGGCGCCGCGGCAGCGCGGCCGAGGACTTCTACGCCGGCGGACGGGACTTCACCCCGCTGCAGAACGGCTTCGCGCTCTCCGGCGACTACCTCTCCGCCGCCTCCTTCCTCGGCGTCGCCGGACTGATCGCCCTCTACGGCTACGACGGCGTGCTCTACAGCATCGGCTTCCTGGTCGCCTGGCTCGTCGTCCTGATGCTGGTCGCCGAACTCGTGCGCAACGCCGGCCGCTACACCCTCGCCGACGTGCTCGCGCTGCGGCTGCGCCGGCGCAAGGTACGGGCCGCGGCCGGCGGCGCCAGCGTCGTCGTCACCCTGCTGTACCTCGTCGCGCAGATGGTCGGCGCCGGCTCGCTCGTCGCCCTGCTGCTCGGCACCAACAGCGCCTCCGCCCGGACCTGGACCATCGTCGCGGTCGGCGGCCTGATGATCGTCTACGTGACGGTCGGCGGCATGCGGGCCACCACCTGGATCCAGATCGTCAAGGCGTTCCTGCTGATCGCCGGATCGGTGCTGCTCACCGTGCTGCTGATGGTCCACTACCACGGCGACCTCTTCGAGCTGATGCGCCAGGCCGCCCGGCACAGCGGCGCCGGCCGGCGCTACCTCGAACCCGGGCTCAAGTACGGCGCGACCTCCACCAGCCGGCTCGACTTCTTCAGCCTCGGCCTCGCCCTCGTGCTCGGCACCGCCGGCCTGCCGCACATCCTGTCCCGCTTCTACACCGTGCCCACCGCCCGGGCCGCCCGCCGCTCCACGATGTGGGCGATCGGCCTGGTCGGCGGCTTCTACCTGATGGCCATCGCGCTCGGCCTCGGGGCCACCGCCCTGGTCGGCTCGGCCGAGGTGCGGCACGCCAACTCGGCCGGGAACACGGCCGTTCCGCTGCTCGCCCTGGTGCTCGGCGGCGGCAACGGCAGCACCGGCGGGGTCGTCCTGTTCGCGGTGATCTCCGCGATCGCCTTCGCCACCATCCTCGCCGTCGTCGCCGGACTCACCCTGGCCTCCTCCGCCGCCTTCGCCCACGACATCTGGGCCGGCGCCTTCCGCGGCTGGTCGCTGCGCCGGCGGACGGACGACGGGGCGCCGCGCACGGAGGAGCCCGTGAGCGACCGCCAGGAGATCGTCGTCGCCCGGATCGCCGCCGTCGGGATCGGCGCGGCGGCCATCGCGATCAGCCTCTTCGCCCAGCAGCTCAACGTGGCCTTCCTGGTCGGCCTGGCCTTCGCCGTCGCCGCCTCCGCCAACCTGCCGGTCCTGCTCTACACGCTGTTCTGGCGGCGCTTCACCGCCCGCGGCGCCGTCTGGTCCGTGTACGGCGGCCTCGTCCCGGCCATCGTGCTCGTCACCTTCTCGCCGGTCGTCTCCGGCACCAAGGTCGCGCTCTTCCCCGGCGTCGACTTCCACTGGTTCCCGCTGGAGAACCCCGGCATCGTCTCCATCCCGCTCGGCTTCCTGGCCGGCTGGATCGGGACGCTCACCTCGCCCGAACCGGCCGACTCCGACCGCTTCGCCGAGCTGGAGGTGCGCGCCCTCACCGGTGCCGGCGCGGCCTGAACCGCACCCCCTGGGACCCCCCGCGGCGGGGGGGGCGCCCGGGGTCCCGGGCGC
>NZ_JBHWGV010000023.1:59867-73617 GCF_042732955.1 Kitasatospora sp. NPDC059747
ACCCGCCCCCCCCCGCCCCCTCCGCCGTGGTGGTGGGCCGCCCCCCCCCCGGGGGGGGCGGCCCCCCCCCCCCCCCCCCGCGCCCCCCGGGGGGGGGCGCCCCCGCCGGGGGTCCCGTGCTCAGGGCCGGGCCGCCAGCCCGTACCGGTGCTCCGGCCGCCCGGTGTCGCCGTAGCGCAGCGTCAGCCGCAGCCGGCTGTCCCGCTCCAGCTGCTTGAGGTAGCGCTGCGCCGTCGAGCGGCTCAGCCCCGTCCCGTCGGCGACCTCCTGCGCGGACAGCGGCCGGCCCGCCCGGCGCAGCACCCCGAGCACCAGGTCCGTCGTCGGTGCCGAGTGGCCCTTCGGCAGCGCCCCGGCCGGGGTCGCGGCGCTGCGCAGGGTCGCGAACAGCCGGTCCACCTCGTCCTGGCCCGCCTCCCGCGCCGCCGGACCGGCCAGCGCGTGCCGCAGCTGCGCGTACGCCGTGAGCTTCTCGCGCAGCCCGGCGAACGTGAACGGCTTGACCAGGTACTGCAGCGCCCCGTGCTGCATCGCCGCGTGCACCGTCGACACGTCCCGGGCGGCCGTCACCATCATCACGTCGCACGCCACCTGCCGCTCCCGCAGCCGGCGCACCAGGGCCAGGCCCGTCTCGTCCGGCAGGTGGTGGTCGAGCAGCAGCAGGTCCACCGGACGGCGCTCCAGCGCCGCCAGCGCCTCCCCGGCCGAGTGCGCCGTGCCCGTCACCCGGAAGCCCGGCACCTTCGCCACGTAGGCGGCGTGCACGTCCGCGACCCGGAAGTCGTCGTCCACCACGAGTACGTCGATCATCACGCCTCCACGAGCCGAGCGGTGAGCAGGGCCTCCGGCAGCTCGACCGTGAACCGGGCGCCGCCCAGCGGCCCCGCGTCGAGCACGATCCGGCCGCCGGTGCGTTCCACCAGCCGCCGCACCATCGCCAGCCCCAGCCCGCGCGGACGGTGCGCGGGCGCGTCCTTGCTGCTCCACCCCTCCTCGAAGACCTGCTCGCGCAGCTCCTCCGGCACGCCCGGGCCGCTGTCCGCGACCTGGAGCAGCAGCGTGGAGCCCGCCGCGGCCAGGGTCACCTCCACCCGGCCGCCCCCGCCCGGTGCCAGCGCGTCCACCGCGTTGTCGACCAGGTTGCCGAGCACCGTCACCAGCGCCCGCGCGTCCACCACCGCGTCCGGCAGGTGCGCCGCCGGGGCCAGCACCAGCCGCACCCCGCGCTCGCCCGCCACCGCGGACTTGCCCGCCAGCAGCGCCGCCACGTGCGGGTCCTGCACCTGCTCGGCGATCCGCGCCGCGACCGCCGCGTGCGAACCGGACTGCTCCGAGATGAACGCCACCGCCTGCTCGTGCCGGCCCAGCTCCAGCAGGCCCAGCAGTGTGTGCATCCGGTTGGCGTGCTCGTGGTCCTGCGCCCGCAGCGCCTCGGTCAGGCTGCGGGTCGTGTCCAGCTCCCGCACCAGCGACTCCAGCTCGGTGCGGTCGCGCAGCGTCACGACCGCGCCCTCGGCGGTCGCCGTCCGGTTCACCACGAGGACCCGGTCGTCCCGGACGGCGGGCAGGTCCGGGCCGGTGATCCGCCCGGCCAGCACGTCCGCCAGCCGCCCCGGCGGCAGCACCTCGTCGGTGCGGCGGCCGGTGCAGTCCGGCGGCAGGCCGAGCAGCCGCACCGCCTCGTCGTTCGCCAGCCGGATCCGGCCGTGCTCGTCCAGCGCCACCATGCCCTCGCGGATGCCGTGCAGCATCGCCTCCCGCTCCACCAGCAGCGCCGAGATGTCGGCCAGCGCGATGTTGTGCGTCCGGCGCTTGAGCCGCCGGGCCAGCACCAGTGTCGCGACCGTGCCCGCGGCCAGGCCGGCGCCCGCGCACAGCAGGATCCCGGTCAGCATCTTCAGCAGCCGGCGGCGGATCGAGTCGTCGCTGATGCCGACCGACACCTCGCCGACGATCCGCCCGTCCGCGAGCCGCAGCGGCACCTTGCCGCGCGCGGTGCGGCCCAGCGTGCCCTGCTGGATCGCGGTGACGCTGAGCCCGCTGAGCGCGGGCTCCGGGTCGGTGCTGACCCGGTGGCCGATCCGGTCCGGGTCGGTGTGCGAGAGCCGGATCCCGTCCAGGTCTGTGACCACGACGAAGCTCGCGCCGGTGGCCAGGCGGATCTGCTCGGCGTTGCGCTGGGCGGTGGCGGAGTCCCGGGCGGCGGCGGCCCGGGCGATCACCTCGTCGGTGGCGGTGGCCTGGGCGATGGACAGGGCGCGCTGCATCGCGTCGTGGTCGAGCTCGCTGCTGACCGGGGCGAGGAACAGCCCGGCGGTCACGGCGGTGACACCGACGGTGACGACGGTCTGGCTGAGCAGCAGCTGCGCGAAGACCCGGCGGGGCCAGCGGGGGAGCTTCATCCGGGCCTCCTCTCGGCGGCCGTGGGGGCGTGGGGGCGGCGTGGGGGTCGTACCGGGGGCGGACGGGGGTCGGGACACCCTACGTTTCCGGCGTGTTTCTGTCAGCCGCGTCCCCGCAGTTGTAGCGGAAGCAAAACGAGCAGAACACCCCTCAACGCGGAGAAGCCGCACTACGCGGAGAAGGCTCCCGCCGGGGCCCGGCCCGCTCCTACCTTCTCGGGGCAAGCACTGACCCGGGAGGTCACACATGAGCGAGCGCAGCGAGCGAATCATCAAGAGGTGCCGGTCCTGCGAAGCACCTGCCGAGCGAAGCGAGGCGGGGGCATGAGCAAGACCCCGGCGATCGAGCTGTCCGGCGCGACCAAACGGTTCCGCACCCCCTCGGGGGCGCTGCACACCGCCGTCCGCGATCTCGATCTGACCGTCGCCCAGGGCGAGTTCGTCGCCGTCGTCGGCCCGACCGGCTGCGGCAAGTCCACCACGCTGACGCTGGTCAGCGGCCTGGAGGAGCCCACCGAGGGCGAGGCCCGGGTGTACGGGGAGCCGGTCCGCGGGATCCACCCCCGGGTCGGGTTCGTCTTCCAGCAGGACGCCGTCTTCCCCTGGCGCACCGTCCTGTCGAACGTCATGGCCGGCCCCCGCTTCCGGGGCGTGCCCGCCGCCGAGGCCAGGGAACGGGCCCGGGACTGGCTCGGCCGGGTCGGGCTCGGCGCCTTCGAGGACCGCTACCCGCACCAGCTGTCCGGCGGCATGCGCAAGCGCGTCGCGCTCGCCCAGACCTTCGTCAACGACCCGGACATCCTGCTGATGGACGAGCCGTTCTCGGCGCTGGACGTGCAGACCCGCGCGCTCATGTCCGACCAGCTGCTGGAGCTGTGGGCCGGTACCGGCTCGTCCGTCGTCTTCGTGACCCACGACCTCGACGAGGCCATCGCGCTCGCCGACCGCGTGGTGGTCATGACCGCCGGTCCGGCGACCGTCAAGGAGATCTTCACCGTCGACCTGCCGCGACCGCGCACCGTGGAGGCCGTCCGCCTGGAACCGAGGTTCGTCGAGCTGTACCGCGAGATCTGGGCCTCGCTCGGCGAAGAGGTGCGCATCACCCGGGAGAGAGGAGCGGGTCGTGCCGCTTGAGACCGCGTCGGCCGTGCCTGGTGCACCGGCCGTCCCCACCACGAGGACCGAGGCCCGCGAACGGGCCGCGCGCAACCGGAAGCTGGGCGTGTACGGCGCCCGGTTCGCGGTGCTCGTCGCCTTCCTGGGCCTGTGGGAGGTGTGCGCCCGGACGGAGGTCATCGACCCGTTCAACTTCTCCCAGCCGTCGCGGATCTGGGACCAGATCCGGCAGTGGATCACCCACGGCACCGCCCAGGGCTCGCTCGGCGAGCAGATCGGCTACACCCTCTACGAGGCCCTCTCCGGCTGGGTGATCGGCGTCGTCGCCGGCGTGCTGCTGGGCATCGCGCTCGGCCGGATCCGCTTCCTGGCCGACGTGTTCGGACCCTACGTCAAGGTGCTCAACGCGATCCCGCGCATCGTCCTCGCACCGATCTTCCTGATCTGGTTCGGCCTCGGCCCGGCCTCCAAGGTCGCCTCCGCCGTGGTGCTGGTGTTCTTCCCGGTGTTCTTCAACGCCTTCCAGGGCGCCCGCGAGGTGGACCGCAACCTCGTCGACAACGCCCGGATCCTCGGCGCGGACAACCGCAAGGTCACCCTGCAGGTCGTCATCCCGGCCGCCACCACGTGGATCTTCACCAGCCTCCACGTCAGCTTCGGCTTCGCGCTGATCGGCGCCATCGTCGGCGAGTACATCGGTGCCACCAAGGGCCTCGGCCTGCTCGTCGCCGCCGCCCAGGGCACCTTCAACTCGGCCGGTGTGTACGCCGCGATGACGATCCTCGCCGTCGTCGCGCTGCTGACCGAAGGCCTGCTGACCTTCGCCGAGAAGAAGCTCTTCCGCTGGAAGCCCGCCGACGCGGGCGACGGCCGCTGAACCCCCCCTCGTCCGCAGTAGAGAGGCACCCCCCACCCATGCGCCCGAACCCGACCGGCAGAGCCGCTGCCGCCGCCCTCGCCGCCGCCCTCCTCCTCCCGCTCTCCGCCTGCGCCAACGACGCCGCCACGTCCGCCCACGGCGCCGCCGCCCCGGCCGGCCGGCAGGTGGACGGACCCAAGGTCAAGATCATGGTCGGCGGCCTGGACAAGGTCATCTACCTCCCCGCGATGCTCACCCAGCGGCTCGGCTACTTCGCCGACGCCGGCGTCAACGTCGAGCTGCTGACCGAGCCCGCCGGCGTCAACGCCACCACCGCCCTGCTCGCCGGCGACGTCCAGGGCGCCGTCGGCTTCTACGACCACACCATCGACCTCCAGGCCAAGGGCAAGAACGTCGAGTCCGTCGTCCAGTTCGCCCAGGCCCCCGGCGAGGTCGAGCTCGTCTCCGCCAAGCAGGCCGACGCCATCAAGTCCGGTGCCGACTTCAAGGGCAAGAAGCTCGGCGTCACCAGCATCGGCTCCTCGACCGACTTCCTCACCAAGTACCTCGCGGTCAAGAACGGCGCCTCCGTCAGCGAGTTCAGCCCGATCGCCGTCGGCGCCGGCCAGACCTTCGTCGCCGCGCTCCAGCAGGGCAGCATCGACGCCGGGATGACCACCGACCCGACCGTCGCCAACGTCCTCGACAAGGGCCTCGGCAAGATCCTCTACGACATGCGCACCCCCGAGGGCTCGCGCCAGGCGCTCGGCGGCCTCTACCCGTCGTCCTCGCTCTACATGGCCACCGACTGGGTGGAGAAGAACAAGGACACCACCCAGAAGCTCACCAACGCCTTCGTCAAGACCCTCAAGTGGATGTCCACGCACACCCCCGAGGAGATCGCCGCGCAGATGCCCGCCGACTACGCGCAGGGCGGCGCCGAGCAGTACGCGGCCGCGATCAAGTCGACGCTGCCGATGTTCACCACCGACGGGGTGATGCCGGCCGACGGGCCGAAGACCGTCCTCGCCGTGCTCGCCGCGTTCCACCCGGACGTGAAGGGCAAGGAGGGCTCGATCGACCTCTCCCGCACCTACACCACGGAGTTCGTCGGCAAGGCCACCGGCTGACCCCGAACAGGCCGCCGGCTGACCCCGGACCGGTCCGGCGGTCCCGCGCTCACCCCCACGGGCGCGGGGCCGCCGCTTCCGGCCGCCCGGGTCGCCGCCTCGGGGCGCCCCGGTCTCAGACGCCCCGGACGCTCAGCACGTCCATCCGCGACGGCGTGCCCTCCGCCTTCCCGCAGCTCTCCGGACGCGGCGGCTCGCTCCGGCCCTCCAGCACGTCCGCCTCCCACGCCCGGCCGTCCGCGTGCAGCACCGTGACCAGCCAGCGGCCCTCGCCGTCCGGCCGCTGCAGCACGGTCAGCGCGTCCACCCGGGTCTCGCCGATCGCCAGCCGCACCGCGTGGTCCGCCGCCTGGCCCGGACGGTCCCAGCCCGAGCAGCCCCGCGACCACTCCGGCACCATGTGCCCGGCCGCCGTCGCCGCCAGCACCTCCTTGGCCGTCTCCGCCGTCAGCCGACCGTACGCGTAGCCGGACGGCAGCACCAGCATCGTGGGGGAGAAGCGGTGGCCGCCCAGGTGCGTCACCTCCCACACCTCGCTGTGCCCGGCCGCCGCCAGGTCCGCCGCCAACGGCCGGCCCAGCAGCGCGCAGCAGCGGTCGCGCCGCCCGTTCGTGCACACCAGCGCCACCGGGCCGCCCACGTGCTCCGCGCCGAAACCCGCGTGGTCGCCAACGCCCAGCGCCGCGAAGTCCAGGCCCAGCAGCTCCGCCGGATCGGCCACCGCGGCCCGGCGCACCCAGCCGCGGCCCGGCACCGTGTGCGCCACGATCACCTCGTGCCGCGCCGTCGGCAGGCAGTCCGCGTGCCGGCCCGGCCGGCGGATCAGCGCCACCCGCACGCCCGTCCCGGCCGCGGCGGCCTCCAGCGCGTGCCCCGTCTCCGCGTCCAGGTGGCTCTCGCCCAGCGCCTTCGCGCCCCACGGCCCGTTCTGCTCCACCAGCAGCCAGGTGGTCGCCACCGCCGCCGTGGCGGCCAGCGGCTCCGAAAGTTCACGCGACCGCGTCGCACAGGTGCTCACGCGGGCAAGGCTACCCTCAGCCCTCCGGGCCGCCCCCTCGCGTCGCGGCACGGCCGACCGGCCCCCCAACGGCGGAGGAGGGGCACCCGACGGGCACCCCTCCTCCGCTCACCCGGCCGTACCGGCCGCGCTGATCACGCCGGCCGCGCCGGTCACGCCGGTCACGCCGGACCCGCGACCACCGCGATCGGCGTCGTCACCGGCGTACCCGAACCGTCCCGGCGCGGATCCCGCTCCGGCAGCTCCACCGGCGCGCCCTTCGCCGTCGCCGCCCGGGCCGGCACCGCACCCGCCCACGCGAACGTCAGCAGGTCCTCACCGCGCAGGAACCGCTGGCAGCGGACACCGCCCGTCGCCCGGCCCTTGCGCGGGTACTGCTCGAACGGCGTCACCTTCCACGTCGACTGCTCCTCGCCCGTCAACGTGCCCGACGCACCCGCCACCGACACCACCACCGCGTCCGCCGCCGGATCCACCGCCGTGAACGACAGCACCCGCGCCCCGTCCGCCAGCTTGATCCCCGCCATGCCACCCGCCGGACGCCCCTGCGGACGCACCTGACCCGCCGGGTACCGCAGCAACTGCGCGTCCGACGAGATGAAGACCAGGTCCTCCTCGCCGGTGCGCAACTCCACCGCACCCACCAGCTCGTCACCCTCCTTGAGGGCGATCACCTCGAATTCGTCCTTGTTCGCGGGCCACTCCGGCACCACCCGCTTCACCACGCCCTGCACCGTGCCCAGCGCCAGCCCCGGCGACGACTCGTCCAGCGTCGTCAGCGCCAGCGCCCGCTCACCCGCCTCCAGCCGCAGGAACTCCCCGACCGCCGCCCCGCCCGCCAGCGTCGGCGACGGCGTCGGCGGCAGCGCCGGCAGATCGATCACCGGCAGCCGCAGCACCCGGCCCGCCGACGTCACCACACCCACGTCCGCCCGCGCCGTCGCCGGAACCGCCGACACGATCACGTCGTGCTTCGCCCGCGCCTCCGACAGCTCGAACGGCTCCCCGTCCGCCGTCCGCGCCAGCAGACCCGTCGACGACAGCAGCACCCGGCACGGATCGTCCGCCACCTCCAACGGCACCGTCAGCGCCGCCGACGGCACCGCGCCCGCCTCCAGCAGCACCGTGCGCCGCTCCGTCCCGAACTGCTTGCCCACCGCACCCAGTTCGGACGACACCACACTGCGCAGCTTCGCGTCCGACTCCAGGATCTCCGTCAGGTCCGCGATCTCCGACAGCAGCTTCGCCTGCTCCTGCTCCAGCTCCACCCGGTCGAAACGCGTCAGCCGGCGCAGCGGCGTGTCCAGGATGTACGCCGTCTGCGTCTCCGACAGCGAGAAGCGCTCCATCAGACGCTCCTTCGCCTGCCCCGCGTTGTCGCTCGACCGGATGATCGCGATCACCTCGTCGATGTCGACCAGCGCCACCAGCAGGCCCTCGACCAGGTGCAGCCGCTCCTGCCGCTTGCGCCGGCGGAAGTCGCTGCGCCGCCGCACCACCGTGAACCGGTGGTCGACGTACACCTCCAGCAGCTCCTTCAGCCCCAGCGTCAGCGGCTGGCCGTCCACCAGCGCCACGTTGTTGATGCCGAACGTCTCCTCCATCGGCGTCAGCTTGTACAGCTGCTCCAGGAGCGCCTCCGGCACGAAGCCGTTCTTCACCTCGATCACCAGCCGCAGCCCGTGCACGCGGTCGGTCAGGTCCTTGACGTCCGCGACGCCCTGCAGCTTCTTCGCGTTGACCAGGTCCTTGATCTTCGAGATGACCTTCTCCGGGCCGACGTTGTACGGCAGCTCCGTCACGACGATGCCCTTGCGGCGCGCCGTCACCGCCTCCACCGTCGCCGTCGCCCGGATCTTGAACGTCCCGCGGCCCGACTCGTACGCGTCCCGGATCCCCGCCAGGCCCACGATCCGCCCGCCCGTCGGCAGGTCCGGACCCGGCACGAACCGCATCAGCGTGTCCAGGTCCGCGCTCGGGTGCTTGATCAGGTGCCGGGCCGCCGCCACCACCTCGGACAGGTTGTGCGGCGGCATGTTCGTCGCCATGCCCACCGCGATGCCCGTCGCACCGTTCACCAGCAGGTTCGGGAACGCCGCCGGCAGCGCCAGCGGCTCCTGCTCACTGCCGTCGTAGTTCGGCCCGAAGTCGACCGTGTCCTCGTGGATCGACTCCACCAGCGCCATCGCCGCCGGCGTCAGCCGCGACTCGGTGTACCGCATCGCCGCCGGCGGGTCGTCGTTGCCCAGCGAACCGAAGTTCCCGTGCCCGTCGATCAGCGGCAACCGCATCGAGAACGGCTGCGCCATCCGGACGACCGCGTCGTAGATCGACTGGTCACCGTGCGGGTGCAGGCGACCCATCACCTCGCCCACCACACGCGCGCACTTCACGTGCGCGCGCTCCGGACGCAGGCCCATCTCGTTGGCCTGGTACAGGATCCGCCGGTGCACCGGCTTCAGACCGTCCCGCGCGTCGGGCAGCGCGCGCGAGTAGATCACCGAGTAGGCGTACTCCAGGAAGGAGCCCTGCATCTCGTCCACGACGTCGACATCGAGGATCCGCTCCTCGAAGTCTCCGGGCGGCGGGGTCTGCGAACTGCGGCGGGCCATCGCGGCGGGGCTCCCTTACGTCTCGCTTGCGCTGTGTCTCGGTCAGTCTCTGTCGCCATGCCGGCTGCCCCCGTCAACAGGGCGCGGCGCCCCCATTGTGGACCCTCGCACCGACACTCCCGGCCAGCGCCCCTCTTCCGCCCCTGGCGAACGCCCCCTCCGCGCGGACACATCCACGCCCCTCGCGCGTTGCACCACAATGGGGGACGCCACACGAACCCCGACATCGACGACGGGAAGGACCCGAGCGCATGGCCAACCCGGCCCCCGCCTCCAGCCGAGGCATCGCCATCACCGAGCACCGCCTGGAGAACGGCCTGCGCGTCGTCCTCTCCGAGGACCACCTCACCCCGGTCGCCGCGGTCTGCCTCTGGTACGACGTCGGCTCGCGCCACGAGGTCAAGGGCCGCACCGGCCTCGCCCACCTCTTCGAACACCTCATGTTCCAGGGCTCGGCCAACGTCTCCAACAACGGCCACTTCGAGCTCGTCCAGGGCGCCGGCGGCTCGCTCAACGGCACCACCAGCTTCGAGCGCACCAACTACTTCGAGACCATGCCCGCCCACCAGCTGGAGCTCGCCCTCTGGCTGGAGGCCGACCGCATGGGCTCCCTCCTCGCCGCACTCGACGAGACCTCCATGGAGAACCAGCGGGACGTCGTCAAGAACGAGCGCCGCCAGCGCTACGACAACGTCCCCTACGGCACCGCCTTCGAGAAGCTCACCGCGCTCTCGTTCCCCGACGGCCACCCGTACCACCACACCCCCATCGGCTCCATGGCCGACCTCGACGCCGCCACGCTGGAGGACGCCCGCACGTTCTTCCGCACGTACTACGCGCCCAACAACGCCGTCCTCTCCATCGTCGGCGACATCGACCCCGAACAGACCATCGCCTGGGTCGAGAAGTACTTCGGCAGCATCCCCGCCCACGACGGCAAGCAGCCCCCGCGCTCCGGCGAACTCCCCGACACCATCGGGCGCGAACTGCGCGAGGAGATCCACGAGGACGTCCCCTCCCGCGCCCTCATGGCCGCCTACCGCCTCCCGCACGACGGCACCCGCGAAGCCGACGCCGCCGACCTCGCCCTCACCATCCTCGGCAGCGGCGAATCCAGCCGCCTCTACAACCGCCTCGTGCGCCGCGACCGCACCGCCGTCGCCGCCGGCTTCGGCCTGCTCCGCCTCGCCGGCGCCCCCAGCCTCGGCTGGCTCGACGTCAAGACCTCCGGCGACGCCACCCTCCAGCAGATCGACACCGCCGTCGACGAGGAACTCGCCCGCTTCGCCGCCGAAGGCCCCACCCCCGAGGAACTCGAACGCGCCCAGGCCCAGATCGAGCGCGAATGGCTCGACCGGCTCACCACCGTCGCCGGCCGCGCCGACGAACTCTGCCGCTACGCCGTCCTGTTCGGCGACCCCAAGCTACTCAACGACGCCCTCCCCAAGGTCCTCGACGTCACCGCCGAAGAGGTCAGGGCCGTCGCGAAGGCCCGACTCCACCCCGACAACCGGGCCGTCCTCGTCTACGAGCCGACCACGGCCGACACCGACGCCGCTTCCGACGCCGCTTCCGAAGAGGAGGGTGCCGCCGCATGAGCACCGACTACGTCCCCGCCATGACCTTCCACCCCCAGCCCCGGCCCGGCACCCCGAGCCCCTGGGCCTTCCCCGCCCCCGAGCGCACCGCCCTCGCCAACGGCATCACCGTCCTGCACTGCCACCGCCCCGGCCAGCAGCTCGTCGCCGTCGAGGTCCTCGTCGACGCCCCGCTCGCCGCCGAACCGGCCGGCCTCGACGGCGTCGCCGCCATCCTCGCCCGCGCCCTCAGCGAAGGCACCGACACCCTCACCGCCGAGGAGTTCGCCGGCGAACTCGAACGCGCCGGCGCCACCCTCGACGCCCACGCCGACCACCCCTGCATCCGCGTCTCCCTCGAAGTCCCCGCCTCCCGCCTCCAGCGCGGCCTCGCCCTCCTCGCCGACGCCCTGCGCGCCCCCGCCCTCCCCGAGGACGAGATCGAGCGCCTCGTCGCCAACCGCCTCGACGAGATCGTCCACGAGCAGGCCAACCCCGCCCGGCGCGCCGCCAAGGCCCTCTACGCCGAACTCTTCGACGCCGCCGACCGCCTCTCCCGCCCCCGCAGCGGCACCGCCGACACGGTCAAGTCCATCGACCGCGCCGCCGTCAAGGCCTTCTACGACGCCCACGTCCGGCCCGCCACCAGCACCGTCGTCGTGGTCGGCGACCTCACCGGCGTCGACCTGCCCGCCCTCCTGGAGAGCACCCTCGGCACCTGGACCGGCACCCCCGCCGCGGCCTCCGTCCACGCCCCCGTCACCGCCGACGACCACGGCCGCGTCGTCATCGTCGACCGGCCCGACTCCGTCCAGACCCAGCTCCTCATCGGCCGCATCGGCCCCGACCGCCACCACCCCGACTGGCCCGCCCAGACCCTCGGCACCTACTGCCTCGGCGGCACCCTCACCTCCCGCCTCGACCGCGTCCTGCGCGAGGAGAAGGGCTACACCTACGGCGTCCGCTCCTTCGCCCAGCCGCTGCGCTCGGCCGCCGACGGCAGCGGGCGCGCGCTGCTCGCCATCAGCGGCTCGGTGGACACCGCCTCCACCGCCCCGGCCCTCAAGGACGCCTGGACGATCCTGCGCACCCTCGCCGCCGAGGGCCTCACCGACGCCGAGCGCGACGAGGCCGTGCAGTTCCTGGTCGGCGTCGCCCCGCTCAAGTACGAGACCGCGGGCTCGGTCGCCGGCACCCTCGCCGACCAGGTCGAGCAGCACCTGCCCGACGACTACCAGGCCGAGGTCTACCGCCGGCTCGCCGAACTGCCCACCGCCGAGGCCACCGAGGCCGTCGTCGCCGCCTTCCCGCCGGACCGGCTGGTCACCGTGCTGGTCGGCGACGCCGCCGTGATCGCGGACGACGTGCGGAAGCTCGGCATCGGCGAGGTCACGGTCGTCAGCTGACCCTCTCCGGTGCACGGCAGGCCCGTTGGAGCGATCGCCGCTCCGGCGGGCCTGCCGCGTTTTTAAATCCGTTGCGGGCCGCGGCCGTTCCGTGGATAGATGTTCCCCGGCACAGACGTACGAAGTCTGACTCTGACGAACGAAGGGAGGCGGTCACCATGCGGGTCGAGCGAACCATACGACGACGCTCCCCAAGGCCGCTCTCCCCCTGTGCCCTGGGCGCCTGAGCCCCCTTTTCTGGTCTTCCCCGAGCCGCGCCGGGATCTGTTCGCGTGCGGCAACTTCCTGTGAACCAAGCGACCTTGGAGGTCGAACACCCATGTCGTACACCGAAGTGCCCGGAATCCGGGTTCCCATCCGGATGTGGACCGACCCGGCCACCGTCGAGGGCGAGGCCATGCAGCAGCTGCGCAACATCAGCTCCCTGCCCTGGCTCCACGGCCTCGCCGTCATGCCCGACGTCCACCTGGGCAAGGGCGCGACGGTCGGCTCCGTCATCGCCATGAAGGGCGCCGTCTGCCCGGCGGCGGTCGGCGTGGACATCGGCTGCGGAATGAGCGCGGTGAAGACCTCCCTCACCGCCAAGGACCTCCCGGACGACCTGTCCCGCCTCCGCTCCAAGATCGAGCAGGCCATCCCGGTCGGCCGCGGCCTCCACACCGACCCGGTCGACCCGCGCAAGCTCCACGGCTTCGCGACGGCGGGGTGGGACGACTTCTGGCAGCGGTTCGACGGTGTGGCAGATTCGGTCAAATGGCGTCGCGAACGTGCCATGCAGCAGATGGGAACGCTCGGAAGTGGGAATCACTTCTCGGAAGTGTGCTTGGATGATAGTGGGACTATCTGGCTGATGCTGCACTCCGGATCGCGCAACATCGGCAAGGAGCTGGCTGAGCATCACATGGGTGTCGCTCGCTCGCTGCCGCACAATCAGGGGCTGGTGGACCGGGATCTCGCAGTCTTCATCGCGGACACGCCGCAGATGGCGGCCTACCGCCAGGACCTCTTCTGGGCCCAGGAGTACGCCAAGAACAATCGTGCGGTGATGATGGCGCTCTTGCAGGACGTCGTCCGCCGCGAGTTCCCCAAAGCGAAGGTCACGTTCGACGAGGTCATCAGCTGCCACCACAACTACGTTGCGGAGGAGAGCTACGACGGCGTCGATCTGCTCGTGACCCGCAAGGGTGCGATCCGGGCCGGCTCCGGCGACTACGGAATCATCCCGGGCTCGATGGGCACCGGTTCGTACATCGTCCGCGGCCTCGGCAACAAGGCGGCGTTCAATTCGGCCTCGCACGGCGCCGGTCGCAAGATGAGCCGGACCGCCGCGAAGAAGCGGTTCACCACGCGCGACCTGGTCGAGCAGACCAAGGGCGTGGAGTGCCGCAAGGACAGCGGCGTCGTCGACGAGATCCCGGGCGCGTACAAGTCCATCGAGAAGGTCATCGAGCAGCAGAAGGACCTCGTCGAGGTCGTCGCCCACCTGAAGCAGGTCGTCTGCGTCAAGGGCTGACACCGGCGGTCGGCAATGCGGAGAGGGGGGGGGGGGGGGGGACCAGGTGCGGACAGCGCGCCGCGCGCGCAGGGGCGGCCCGCCGCGGGGGGGCGGGGTGTGTGGGGGGGTGGGGGC
>NZ_JBHWGV010000023.1:73627-81844 GCF_042732955.1 Kitasatospora sp. NPDC059747
CTCCTCTGGTTCGTGTTTCGTGTGCCCCGGGGTCTGTGGGGTGGCGCGGCGGTCCTTCTCGCCCACCCCCCCACCCCCCCCCCCCCCCTCTCGGGCTGGTCCGTACGCCCGCTCAGGCGGCGGCGGGGAGTTCTTCGAGGCCTTCGGCGACGAGCTTGGCGAGGCGGTCGAGGGCCTCGTCGGCGTTCTCGGCGTCGGTGGCGAGGATGACCTCTTCGCCGCCCTGGGCGCCGAGGGCGAGCAGGCCGAGCATGGAGGCGGCGTTGACGGGGTTGCCGCCGGGCTTGGCGATGGTGATCGGCACGCCGGTGGCCGTCACGGCCCGGACGAAGATGGAGGCGGGACGGGCGTGCAGGCCCTCGGCCCAACCGATGGTGACGCGGCGCTCGGCCATGAGACGTGCCTTTCCGGTGAAGCTGGTCACGGCCGTGCTCGGGGAAGCGGCCATGTTGTCTAGACCAGTGTTGCACGCAGTCGACCCCGGCGAGCCGCCGCGTTCGGGAGTTGTGATTGTTTCTTTTCGGGGCATTTTCCTGGCATAAGGCCCGGCCAGTGGCCCTGTCCACCCTGCCGCGCGTGCACGCCGGGCGCCATTCGGCCCGCCGCCGGATAACCTGACGATCGTGGACGACTCCGCGGCGGCGCAGCACCCAGGGCATCCGGACTATCCGCAGCACTGGGAGGCCGACATCCTGCTGCGCGACGGCGGCACGGCCCGGATCCGGCCGATCACTCCCGCCGATGCCGAGCGGCTGGTGGAGTTCTACGAGCAGGTCTCGGACCAGTCGAAGTACTTCCGTTTCTTCGCGCCCTATCCGAAGCTCTCGGAGAAGGACGTCCGCCGGTTCACGCACCACGACTTCGTGAACCGGGTGGCGCTGGCCGTGGTGGTCCGGGACCGTTTCATCGCGACGGTGCGGTACGACCGGATCGATGCCGAGGGCCGTCCGTCGGACTCCGGGACGGATGCCGAGGTGGCGTTCCTGGTGCAGGACGCGCATCAGGGCCGCGGGGTGGCGTCGGCGCTGCTGGAGCACATCGCGGCGGTGGCGCAGGAGCGGGGGATCCGTCGTTTCCAGGCGGAGGTGCTGCCGGAGAACCGGAAGATGGTGAAGGTCTTCACGGACGCCGGCTACACGCAGCACCGGAGTTTCGCGGACGGTGTGGTGCACCTGGAGTTCGACCTGGAGCAGACGGACCGCTCGCTGGCGGTGATGCGGGCGCGGGAGCATCGTGCGGAGGCGCGTTCGGTGCAGCGGCTGCTCACGCCGCGTTCGGTGGCGGTGATCGGGGTTTCGCGCAATCCGCAGACGGTGGGGCGGGCGCTGCTGCGGGATCTGCTGGGCGGTTTCGACGCCGAGTTCGAGAGCAAGCGCGGGGACGGGGAGGCCTTGCGTCCCGTGTACGCGGTGAACCGCAAGGCTCCGGCCGGGACGGAGCTGGACGGTGTCCCGGTGTACCGCTCGATCCGGGACGTCCCGGGGCCGGTGGACCTGGCCGTGATCGCCGTCCCCGAGAGTGCGGTGCCGGCGACGGTCGCCGAGTGCGGCGCCCATGGGGTGCAGGGCCTGGTCGTGGTGACGGCGGGGTACGCGGAGACGGGCCCGGAGGGCCGTGACCGCCAGCGGGCGCTGGTGCGGCAGGCCCGTGCGGCGGGGATGCGGGTGGTCGGTCCGAACGCCTTCGGTCTGATCAGCACGGATCCCGGGCAGCCGTTGAACGCCTCGTTGGCGCCGCACCTGCCGCGGCGCGGCGGTTTCGGGATCTTCTGCCAGTCCGGGGCGATCGGGGTGGCGCTCCTGGAGGCCGCGCACCGCCGGGGGCTCGGCGTCTCGTCGTTCGCGTCGGTCGGCAACCGGTCCGACGTGTCCGGGAACGACTTCCTGCAGTACTGGGCGGAGGACGACGCGACCGAGGTGGTGCTGCTCTACCTGGAGTCGTTCGGCAATCCGCGCAAGTTCACCCGGATCGCCCGCCGTCTGGCCGCGGCGAAGCCGGTGGTCGTCGTGAAGGGTGCGCGCCACACCGGGAGCCTGCCGCCGGGCCACGCCGTGCCAGCCACGGCGACGGGGTTGCGCGACGCGACGGTGGACGCGCTGTTCGAGCAGGCCGGGGTCACCCGGGTGGAGACGATCACCGAGTTGTACGACACCGGTGAGCTGCTGGTCCAGCAGCCGCTGCCGCCGGGGGACCGGGTCGCCGTGGTCGGCAATTCGGACTCGCTGGGCCTGCTGACGTACGACGCCTGCCTGAGCGCGGGCCTGCGCCCCCGTACGCCCGTGGACCTGACCACCGGTGCGACCGGTGAGAACTTCCGGATCGCGCTGGACGTCGCCCTGTCCGATCCCGCCGTGGACGCCGTGATCGCCGTCGCGATCCCGCCGATCGGCACGTCCGCGCACGCGTTCATGGGCGGCCGGCTGGCCGGTCCGGAGGATCCGGAGATGGGTTCGGACGATCCGGAGATCGCCACGGCGCTGCTCGAAGCCGGTGAGCGGGCGCGGGAGTTGGGCAAGCCGCTGGTGCTGGCGCACCTGGCGCTGACCGATCTGCCGCTGCGGCTGCGTCCGGGCGGCATCCCGGCGTTCGCGGCGCCGGAGCGTGCGGTGCGGGCCCTCGCCCACGCCGTGCACTACGGGCAGTGGCGGCGCCGGATGGCGGAGGCGGAGGAGACGGCCCGGGTGCCGGAGCTGGACCGGATCGACGAGCCGGGGGCCCGCGTGCTGGTGGACGCGGCGCTGAACACCCGCGCGGCGGTCGCGGCCCGTACCCAGCCGGGCGGCGCCCGGATCACGCTGCCCGACGCGGAGACCCGCGCGCTGCTGGCCCACTACGGCATCGACGTCTCGCCGACCCTGCCCGCCCCGGACGAGGGGACGGCGGTGCGGGCGGCGTCGGCGCTGGGTTACCCGGTGGCGCTGAAGGCGACCGCCCCGCACCTGCGCCACCGCCCCGACCTGGGCAGCGTCCGCCTGGACCTGACCGGCGAGCCGGGCCTGCGCCGGGCCCACCGCGAGCTGGACGCCCTGCTCGGCGGGGCGGCGCAGGCCGAGCTGGTGGTGCAGCGGCTGGCTCCGCGCGGGGTGGACACCGTGATCGGCGCCACGGTCGACCCGGCGGTGGGCGCGATCCTGTCCTTCGGGCTGGCGGGGGCGCCGGCCGAATTGTTGGGCGATGTCGCGCACCGGCTGGTTCCGGCCACCGATCAGGACGTCGCCGGGCTGATCCGGGAGGTGCGGGCGGCTCCGCTGCTGTTCGGCTGGCGGGGCGCGGAGGCGGTGGACACGGGCGCGCTGGAGGAGCTGCTGCTGCGGGTGTCGCGGCTGGTGGACGATCTGCCGGAGGTCGCGTCGGTGGACCTCGAACCGGTGGTCGTGGCCCCGCACGGGCTGGCGATCCTGGGGGCGCGGGTGCGCATCGCGCCCCTGCCCGTCCGCAGTGATCTGGGCCCGCGCGCCATGAGCAGCCTGTAACCTTCCTTGGTTGCGCCTGCCCGTGGGCGCTGTTGTCCGAAGCTCGGCGCCGCGCCGCCCGCTTCGTCGGCGGACCATGCCAGGATGGAGTTATGGCGAAGACCGGTACCACCACCACTCAGGACCTGCGCTCGGCGATCGAGCGCAGCGGCTACTACCCGGCCCTGGTGTCCGAAGCGGTGGAGTCCGCGGTTGGCCCGGAGCCGATCAGCTCGTACCTGGTGCACCAGGAGACGACGTTCGACGCCAACGAGGTGCGCCGGCACGTCACCGTGCTGGTGCTGACCCCGACCCGGTTCGTGGTGAGCCACACCGACGAGCAGACCGGGGACGCCGCCGGCCCGTCGGTGCCGCTCGCGACGACGTCGACGGAGAGCGTCCGGCTGGACCGGATCGGTTCGGTCGTGGTGAGCCGGATGGTGGCGAACCCGGAGACGTACACGCCGGGCACGCTGCCGCGCGAGGTCGTGCTGACGATCGGCTGGGGCGCGGTGCAGCGGCTGGACCTGGAGCCGGCGGGCTGCTCGGACCCGAACTGCGAGGCCGACCACGGCTACACGGGTTCAGCGACGGCTGACGACCTGTCACTGCGGGTGAGCGAGGCCGGCGACGGTCCGGAGACGGTCGCGCAGGCGCTGGTGTTCGCCCGGGCGCTGTCGGACGCGACGGTCAGCAACGGCCCGCGGGCCTGAGCCCCGCCCCCGCCCGACCGCCCGCGTAGAGCGACCGCCTGCGCAGGACGACTGCTCACGCAGGACGACTGCTCGCGTAGAACGACCGCCCGCGTAGAACGACCACCCGCCCAGAACGACTGCCCGCTCAGGACGACTGCCGCCGACCGCGCCGCCGACCGCCACGAAACCGGATCCATGTCTTTCGCACCTTCCGACGGCTACGACGCCTTCGAGATCCTCGATCCCGCCACCGCCCCCGCTCCCGCCTACGGCAGCGGTTCGCTCTGCGACCTGCTGCCCTCGGTCGCGGCGGGGCTGGGCGTCGAGGGCTTCTCGGCGACGCTGCCGATCGCCCCGGCCGACCGCGTGGTGGTGTTCCTGGTCGACGGCCTCGGCTGGGAGCTGCTGCTGCGCCACCCCGAGTACGCGCCGTTCCTGTCCTCGCTGGCGGGCAGTTCGATGGGCGGCTCGGGCCGTCCGCTGACGGCCGGGTTCCCGTCGACGACGGCGACCTCGCTGGCGTCGGTGGGCACCGGCACCCCGCCGGGGCAGCACGGTCTGGCCGGTTACACGGTGGCGGTCCCCGGTGCCGGGTACCTGATGAACCAGCTGCGCTGGCAGCCGCCGACCGACCCGGCGGCCTGGCAGCCGTACCCGACGGTCTTCGAGCGGACGCACGCGGCCGGGGTGGCGACGGCGCAGGTGTCGTCCCCGCTGTTCGCGCAGACCCCGCTGACCAGGGTGGCGCTGTCCGGCGGCACGTTCATGGGCCGGACCACCGGCGAGGAGCGGATGGACCGGGCCGCGGCCTGGCTGGCCGAGCACGACCGGGCGCTGGTGTACACGTACGTCAGTGAGCTGGACGGCGCGGGCCACCGCTTCGGCGTGGACTCGGACGAGTGGCGGATGACCCTGGACGCGGTGGACCGGCTGGCCCGCCGGCTGGCCGAGCGGCTGCCGCCGCGCTCGGCGATGTACGTCACGGCCGACCACGGCATGATCGACATCGCGCCGGAGGACCGGATCGACTTCGACGAGGACTGGGAGCTCGGCGCGGGCGTGGCCCTGCTGGGGGGCGAGGGCCGGGCCCGGCACGTGTACGCGGTGCCGGGGGCCGCGGCGGACGTGTACACGGTCTGGAGCGAGGTGCTCGGCGACCGGATGTGGGTGGCGACCAGGGACGAGGCGATCGCGGCGGGCTGGTTCGGCCCGGTCGTGGACGAGCGCGTGTACGCGCGGATCGGCGACGTGGTCGCCGCGGCCCGGGACGACGTCGCGATCATCGCCTCCCGCAACGAGCCCGGCGAGTCGGCGATGATCGGACTGCACGGCTCGATGACCCCGGTCGAGCAGTTCGTGCCGCTGCTCGAAGTGCGCGCCTGAGCCGTGCCGCCGATGTCGTCCGCAGCGCCGCTGCCACCGCTTCCCCGGTGCCCGAACTCCCCTGATGTGAAAGGCCTTTGCTCCACCCATGGCTGAACTGGTGTTCTTCTCGGGCACGATGGACTGCGGCAAGTCGACGCTGGCGCTGCAGATGGACCACAACCACACCGCCCGCGGCCGGCAGGGGGTCATCCTGACCCGCCACGACCGGGCCGGCGCGGCGACCATCTCCAGCCGGCTCGGCCTGCGCGCCGAGGCGGTCGAGGTGACCGACGACTTCGACTTCCACGCGCACGTGGTGCAGCGGCTGTCGGCCGGCGGCCGGGTGGACTACCTGATCTGCGACGAGGCCCAGTTCTTCGCGGCCGGGCAGGTCGACCAGCTGGCCCGGGTGGTGGACGAACTCGACATCGACGTCTACACGTTCGGGATCACGACGGACTTCCGCACCCGGCTCTTCCCGGGCTCGCAGCGGCTGATCGAGCTGGCCGACCGGGTCGAGGTGCTGCAGGTGGAGGCGCTGTGCTGGTGCGGCGCGCGGGCCACCCACAACGCGCGGACGGTCGGCGGCGTGATGGTCGTCGAGGGCGCGCAGGTCGTGATCGGCGACATCTCGGTGAAGGAGGACGAGGTCGGCTACGAGGTGCTGTGCCGCCGGCACCACCGCCGCCGCCTGACCGCGGCGACCGCCCGTGCCTCGGTGCTCTCCCCGGACGTGCTCCCCTTCGAGCAGTCCCAGTCGTGAGGCCGGTCCCGGGCCGTCGTTCCTAGCGGGGTTCCAGGACGGAGAAGTGCCCGCCCTGCGGGTCGGCCAGCCGGGCGGCCCGGCCGCGCGCGGTGTCGTGCGGCTCGACCAGGACCCGGCCGCCGAGTTCGGTGGCGCGCCGGGCGGTGAGCGCGGCGTCGCGGACGGCGAAGTGGATCCGCCAGCGGGGCGGGTGGCCGCGCAGTTCGGCGCCGTGCCGGATGCCGGCGACCGGCCGGCCCTGCACGAGCAGCGCGGATTCGTCGGCGCCGGGCCGGAGGGTGCGGCCGAGGACGGTGGCGTAGAACGCGGTGGAGCCCTCGGCGTCGGTGGTGAGCAGTTCGGCCCACGCGGGGCCGCCGGGTTCGGGTCCGGCCTCGCGGCCGACGTGCTCCTCGCCCTGCCACAGGCCGAAGACGGCGCCGGAGACGTCGGCGGCGATGGCCATCCGTCCGGCGCGTTCGGCCTGGAGGGGCCCGACGGCGACGGTGCCGCCGCACTCGCGCACGAGCTGGGCGGCGGAGTCGGCGCTGTCCACGGCGAAGTAGGTGGTCCACTGCACCGGGAAGCCGGTGGCGCTGGAGACACCGAGGCCGGCGACCGGTTCGCCGTCGAGCTCGGCCCGGACGTAGTCGCCGAGTTGGGCCGGCCCGGGGGAGTAGCTCCAGCCGAGCAGGTCGCCGTAGAACGCTCGGGCACCGGCCAGGTCGTCGGTCAGCAGGCTGACCCAGCAGGGCGTGCCCTGGGCGAGCCGGAGTTTCACCGCGGGCAATGCGGGCCTCCTCACGGGCGGTTGGCGCACGGAATTCGCGCACGCGAGGGTGATGCTTCCACTCCGGCGCGCGACCAACCCTTCGGCCGCGCGGAAATTCCGGCAAAGACCGCACAAAGAGCGGCGGTTCGGCCGCGCTGCGCGACAATGGCCCGCATGACCACCTACAACGACGGTTCCCCGCTGATCTCCGCGGCCGGGCTGCGGGAGGCGCTCGCCTCGTCGCGTCCGCCGGTGCTGCTGGACGTGCGCTACCAGCTGGTCGGTGCGGCCGCGGGCGGCCCGACGGCCGCGGAGGAGTACCGGGCCGGGCACCTGCCGGGGGCGCACTTCGTCGACCTGGACCGGGACCTCGCGGCCGCGCCCGGCGCTCCCGGCCAGGGGGGCCGCCACCCCCTGCCGGACCTGGAGGAGTTCGGCGCCGCGATGCGCCGCTTCGGTGTCTGCGCCGACCGTCCGGTCGTGGTGTACGACGGCGGGCCCTCGCTGTCGGCGGCCCGCGCCTGGTGGCTGCTGCGCTGGGCCGGGCACCGCGACGTGCGGGTGCTGGACGGCGGTTACGCGGCGTGGTCGGCGGCCAAGCTTCCGGTGACGGCCGAGGTGCCGGCGGAGGAGGAGGGCGACTTCAAGCCCGTCCCGGGCAAGATGCCGACGATCGACGGGGACGGCGCGGCGGCGTGGGCGCGCAGCGGCCTGCTGCTGGACGCCCGGTCGGGAGAGCGCTACCGGGGCGAGACGGAGCCGGTCGACCCGCGCGCGGGGCACGTCCCGGGCGCGGTGTCGGCGCCGACCACCGAGAACGTCGGCGCGGACGGGCGGTTCCGGCCGGCCGCGGAGCTGGCCGAGCGGTTCCGCGCGCTGGGCGCGGGGGAGCGGGAGACGGCCGTGTACTGCGGGTCGGGGGTGACGGCGGCGCACCAGGTCCTGGCACTGGAGGTGGCGGGCGTGCCGGCCACGCTGTACCCGGGGTCGTGGAGCGAGTGGTCGAGTGACGCGAGCCGTCCGGTGGCGGTCACGGAGCAGCCGGGCTGAGCGTCCCGCGCCCGCGGGCGCACGGAAGGGGGGGGGGGGGGCGCGGGGCCCCCCCCCCCCCCGCGGGCCGGGTGTGGTGGGGGTTGGCGCCGCCGGGGGCGGCGAAGAGATGACCCCCGCGGCCCCGGGGGCGCCGGC
>NZ_JBHWGV010000023.1:81854-93534 GCF_042732955.1 Kitasatospora sp. NPDC059747
CCCGGCCCGGCCGCCGGGGGGCGGCGCCCCCGCCGCCGGGGTGTCGCCCCCCGCGCCCCGGGGGGCGGGGGGGCGGGGCGCGGCCCCCCCCCCCCCCCCCCCTTCTCGCGCGGACGGTTATTCCTGCTTCTTGCGCCGGCTGCCGAAGACGATCTCGTCCCAGCTGGGCACGGTGGCCCGGCGGCCGGGCCGGACGCCGTCCGCCTCGGCCTGCCGGTCGGTGGTGCCGACCAGGCGCTCGCGGTGCGGGGCGACGGCGCGCGGCATCAGGATGTCGGCGTACGCGGAGCCGGCGCCGACGGCGGGTGCCGCGGCGGCGGCCGGTTCCTCGGTCTCCTCGGCGACCTCGGCGGGTACCGGTTCGACCGGGGCGGGTCCGACGGCGAGGTCGCCGCGGAAGGCGGGGACGACGTCGAGCAGGCTGGTGAGCGAGTCCCGGCCCTCGGCCGCGGCCTCGCGCGCCTCGCGGGCGGACATGATGCGGTCGGCGGAGGGGCGGTCGATCATCGGGCGGGGCGGCCGGTCCTGGGGGAGCCGGGCGATCCGCGGGATGAACGGGAAGACCGAGTCCTCCTCGCGCTCGACGGTCTCGCCGATCAGCGCGCGGGCCTCGTCGTCGTTGGGCGTGACGAGGCGCCGGGGCGGGTCGTACGTCCAGGAGGCGCTGCGGCCCTCGCCGTCGGAGCGGTAGGAGAGGATGACCTCCCACGTGCCGTCGTCGCGCCGCCAGGAGTCCCAGCGCTCGGTCTCCTTCTCGGCGCCGCGCAGCGCGAGCCGTTCGGCGACGGCCTCGCCGAGCTGGGGGCCGGGGGACTCGCCGTTGCGGCGGATGGCGGTCTTGCGGGCGCGCTCGGCCATGAAGGCGCGTTCGGCGAGGACGGGTCCCTCGAAGCGGCGGACCCGGTCGACGGAGATGCCGGCGGCCTGGGCGACCTCCTCGGCGGAGGCACCGGCTCGTATCCGCGCCTGGATGTCGCGGGGGCGGAGGTGGCTCTCGACCTCGATCTCGATCTGGCCGAGGCGCGGGCGGTCGCCGCGGATGGCGGCGCGCAGCCGCTCGTCGATGGGGAGGGTGTACTCCGTGCTGTCGGCAGCCTTGAGCACCAGCCGTGTGCCGTCGTTGCTGACGGCCACAACCCGCAGTTCGGGCACGGTTACCTCCCGGGTGGTGCCTGCCGACGTCACCTGCGTCGCTGCTCCCGTACTGAGTGTGGCCTGCCCACTCGCGACTGGCCACAACCTTGCTGAGTTCCCCGGCGTGTCGGGCTCACGCCCGTCCACACCGCTGTGGCACGGTTGCCTTTTTGCCACGTCATCCGTCGACGTCGCGCCTGGGTGTCCCGGCCGTCCTCGCACGCGGAGTGTTCGCGACGATCCGGGACCGGCGTCGCCGTGCGTGCCTGTGTCGTGGCTCTTCGTCAAGTTGCCGTGGTACTGGCAGTCGACAAGTCGACCCAAGGCTCAGGCTTTACGAACAGTACTCCATTCGTGGCATCCGGAGGGGCGGCTCGCCGCTCAAGTCTCCCGCGATTCACGGGAATCTCAAGAGCGCGCGCCCCGGGCGGCGGACCGCTGCCGGATGGACGGTGATCATCTTCACACAATCGCGGAGGGAAGAACCGGATTTTCGTCCCTTGTGTCCTTCTTTGGGCAAGATGGAGTGACTTGTTCGAAGAACAGTCGTACGGACCGAGGGATGTCGATGCCGGAGCGGGAGCCCGTCGAGGAGGACGGGAAGGACGAGCGCAGGCGGATCGATCTGAGTGTGGCTCAGGTCGTGGCGAGCGCGCTGGCCGCGGTGGCGGGGGCCTTGTTGGCGTCCGAACTCGGGGTCTACGGCACGATCATGGGCGCGGCGGTGGTGAGCGTCGGGGCCACCACGGGCGGTGCGCTGTTCCAGCACCTCTTCAGGCGCACCGGCGAGCAGCTGCGCGAGGCGGTGGACCGCGGGCCGAACCAGACGGTGAACGGGCTGCGCCAGGTGCCGGCGGACGACGTGGCTCCGGTGGAGCCGCGGGTGCCGGTGATCTCGTCGGAGTGGAACGAGCCGCAGGTGGTCCGGGCGCGCCGGCGGTGGACGTGGCGGACGTACGCGGCGGTGTCGGGGCTGGTGTTCGTGCTGGCGATGACGCCGATCGTGGCGTTCGAGATGGTCACCGGGCAGCCGGTGTCGGCGACGGTGACCGGGCAGACGGGCAACGGCACGTCGTTCGGCGGCAGCGTGGGCACGGATCCGAAGCCGCCGGCCGGCGATCCGACGGGCCGGCCGTCCGGTGGCGGGCACGGGCCGGGCGCGACGCCGTCGGGCGGTGCGTCGGAGCCGGCGACGTCGAGGCCGCGGCCGGAGCCGAGCGGCAGCCCGAGCGGGTCGCCGACCTCGGGCGGGTCGCCGTCCCCGACACCGACGCCGACCCCGGACCCGAGCCCGAGCGGGACGCCCACCTCCGGCGCGTCCCCGTCGGCGGGCGGTGGCGGGAAGCCGACCGGCGGGACGACTCCGCAGCCGCCCGCGCCGAGCCAGGCCCCGGCGTCGGAGGCCCCGGCGCCCGCCGCCGGAACCCCGGCGGGCCAGGGCGTGTCCTAGTCGCCGAGGACCCGGCGCAGGTACGGGTTGGCGAACAGGCGGCCGGGGTCGACCTCGTCGCGCAGGGCGGTGAAGTCGCCGAAGTGCGGGTAGACCCCGGCGAGGTACTCGGCGTCGCGGGTGTGCAGCTTGCCCCAGTGGGGGCGGCCCTCGTGGGCGGCCATCAGCTGTTCGACGCCGGTGAAGTAGCCCTGGTCGCGGGTGCCCCGGTAGAGGTGGACGGCGATGTAGGCGCTGTCGCGGCCGGAGGCGGTGGAGAGCCAGAGGTCGTCGGCGGGGGCGAAGCGGACCTCCACCGGGAAGCTGATCCGCCAGTCGGACCGTTCGATGAGCGCCTTCAGCTCGCGCAGCACGTCGGCGACGGCGGCGCGCGGCACGGCGTACTCCATCTCGACGAAGCGGACCTTGCGCGGGCTGGTGAACACCTTGTGCGAGGTGTCGGTGTAGCTGCGGTCGGACCACGCGCGGCTGGCCAGCGAGGCGATGGCGGGGATGCTGCCGGGGAAGCGGCGGCCGACCCGGCAGGCGCCCTCCCACACGGTGTTGGAGAGGAAGTCGTCCTCCAGCCAGCCCTTGAACCGGGGCAGCGGGGCGGCCGGGCCCTGGCTGCGGTTGTTGCGCTTGGTGCTGCAGCGGTCGGTGTGCGGGAACCAGTAGAACTCGAAGTGCTCGTTGACGGCGGTGAGGTCGTCGAGGCGGTCGAGGACCTCGTCGAAGCGCATCGGCTGCTCGTGGGCGGTGAGCAGGAAGGACGGCTCGACGCCGAAGGTGAGCGCGGTGATCACGCCGAGCGCGCCGAGGCCGAGCCGGGCGCCCTGGAAGAGCCGCGGGTTCTCGGTGGGCGAGCAGCGGTGGACCGTGCCGTCGGCGAGGACGATCTCCAGGGCGCGGATCTGCGCGGCGAGCGAGCCGGAGTCGCGGCCGGTGCCGTGGGTGCCGGTGCTGGTGGCGCCGGCGACGGTCTGGACCTCGATGTCGCCCATGTTGGTGAGCGAGAGGCCCTCGGCGGCGAGGAGCCGGTTGAGCCGGTGCAGCGGGAGGCCGGATTCGACGGTGACGGTGCCGGCCTCGCGGTCGATCCCGCGGACGGCGGTGAGCGCGTGCGGGCGGATCTGGACGCCGTCGCCGGCGGAGGCGATCGCGGTGAAGGAGTGGCCGGAGCCGACGGCCTTGACGGTGCGGCCCTGTTCGGCGGCGCGCCGGATCTCCCTGGCCAGTTCCTCCGCGGTGCCGGGCGCGGCGGCCCGGGCGGGCCGGGCGCTCTGGTTGCCGGCCCAGTTGGTCCAGCGGACGGCGGTCGCGGTACTGGCCTGGGGCATGTGCTGACTCCTGCTCCGTGGCCGACGGGGTCGGCGGGGTCCGGGCGGTGGGGGCCGCCGGTGGGGCCTGTGCACGGGGCCGCGCGGGCCCCTACCCGCGGGTAGGCCCGCGAGTAGGGAGGAGATTAGTCAGTTCACCGTCCGAGGTCTACGGGTTCGACGGCGGGCGCCCCGGGCTCGGCCGCGGGCAGGCCGGCCCGCAGGGTGCGCAGGCCGACGAGGGCGACCAGGACGCCGAACACGCCGGCGACCAGCGGCACCCAGTAGCCGGCGGCGGCGCCGGAGGCGTCCACCACCCAGCCGCCGGCCGAGGAGCCGAGGGCGACGCCGAGTGCGAGCCCGGTGGTGGTCCAGGCCATGCCCTCGGTGAGCTGGGCGGCCGGGACGAGCCGTTCGACCAGGGCCATCGCGGAGATCAGGGTGGGGGAGATGGCGACGCCGGCGAGCAGCAGGACGGCGCCGGTGGCGAGCAGCCCGCCGAGGCCCTGCACCGCCTCGGCGACGAGCAGCACCGGGATCATGGTGAGCGCCATCATCACGACGCCGACGACGAAACGATTCGCCAGGGGGCTGGTGGGCTTGAGCGCGCCGTAGACCATGCCGGCCAGGCCGGAGCCGAGTGCCCACACGGCGAGGACGGTGCCGGCGAGGCCCTCGTGGTCCTGGGCCCGGGCGAAGGCGACGGTGACGATCTCGACCGAGCCGAAGATCGCCCCGGTGGCGATGAAGGTGAGCACCAGCACGACCAGGCCGGGGTTGAGGATCGCGCTGCGGCCGCTGCGCCCGGCGGCCGGGTGGACCGGCGGCTCGGTGCGCCGCTGGGCGGTGAACAGGACGATCCCGACGGTGAGCGCGAGGCCGGCGGCGAGCAGGCCGGACTCGGGGAAGACGTTGGTGGCCAGGCTGACGGCGAGGATCGGGCCCACCATGAAGCAGAACTCGTCGACCACCGCCTCGAAGGAGTACGCGGTGTGCAGCCGGGCGGGCTTGTCCCGGTAGAGGTGGGCCCAGCGGGCGCGGACCATGGCGCCCGCGCTGGGCATGGCGCCCATGCCGACGGCGAAGAAGAAGAGCGTCCAGTCCGGGGCGTCGAAGTGGGCGCAGAGCAGCAGTCCGGTCGCCGCGGCGATGGTGAACGCGGCGGCGGGCAGCGCGACGCGGCGCTGGCCGTGCCGGTCGACGAGCCAGGAGACGGCCGGTCCGAGCACCGCGGCGGCGATCGCCAGGGTCGCCGAGACGAGGCCCGCCACCCCGAAGGAGCCGCGCTGCTGGGACAGCATGGTCACGATGCCGATGCCGGTCATCGAGATCGGCAGGCGGGCGATGAACCCGGCGGAGGAGAAGGCCAGCGTGCCGGGGGCGGCGAATATCTGGCGGTAGCTGGACAGCACGCGGAAGCTCCGGGGAGGTAAGGAACAAGGCGGTTGAACACAGCTTACGTATGTTGGCAAACGGTATTTTCCGGGCTCTCCGCGCCGCCCCGCCGACGGGCCCCGGCCCCTCAATGGCAGGATCGGTGCCATGTCCGACGCGCGCAAACCCTCCCTCTCCGGCGCCGCTCCCTACGACGCCCTCCTGCTGCTCTCCTTCGGCGGCCCCGAGGCCCCCGAGGACGTCGTGCCGTTCCTGGAGAACGTCACCCGCGGCAGGGGAATCCCGAAGGAACGGCTGAAGGAGGTGGGCAAGCACTACTTCATGTTCGGCGGGGTCAGTCCGATCAACGGGCAGAACCGCGAGCTGCTGGCCGCGCTGCGCAAGGACTTCGCCGACCACGGCCTGGACCTGCCGGTCTACTGGGGCAACCGCAACTGGGCGCCCTACCTGACCGACACCCTGCGCGAGATGGCCGCCGACGGTCACCGTCGGATCGCCGTCCTCGCCACCAGCGCCTACGCCGGCTACTCCGGCTGCCGCCAGTACCGCGAGAACCTCGCCGACGCGCTCGCCGTCCTCGCCGACGAGGGCGGCCCCGAGCTGCGCGTCGACAAGCTCCGGCACTTCTACAACCATCCGGGCTTCGTCGGCCCGATGGCCGAGGCCACCGTCGCCGCCCTGGAGCGGCTGCCCGCCGGCGTGCGGGACGGCGCCCGGCTGGCGTTCACCACCCACTCCATCCCCGACGCGATGGCCGAGACCTCCGGCGCCCCGGACGACCCGGCCCGCGGTGAGTCCGGCGGTGCGTACGTCGCGCAGCACCTGGACGTCGCGCGGCTGGTCGTCGAGGCCGTCGCCGAGCGCACCGGCGTCGCCGGCCGGCCGTGGGAGCTCGTCTACCAGAGCCGCAGCGGGGCCCCGCACATCCCGTGGCTGGAGCCGGACATCTGCGACCACCTGGAGGCCCAGCACGCCGATGGCGCGCCGGCCGTCGTGATGGTCCCGATCGGGTTCGTCTCCGACCACATGGAGGTCAAGTACGACCTCGACACCGAGGCCGTCGCCAAGGCCGCCGAGCTCGGCCTGCCGGTGGCCCGGGCGGCCACCGTCGGCGCCGACCCCCGGTTCACCGCCGCCGTGCGCGAGCTGGTCCTGGAGCGGGCCGCCACCGAGCGCGGCGAGGACGTCACCCGCTGCGCCCTCGGGGCGCTCGGGCCCAGCCACGACGTGTGCGCGGTGGCCTGCTGCCCCAACCCGCGCGCCCCCCGCCCGGCCGCCGCCGAGCGCTGACCCGTACCGGAGGAGATGCCCGTGTCCAGCCCCGCTCTGTCCGACGCCCGGCTGCTCGACGACCTGCTCGACGTGGCCCTGGACGCCGCCCGCCGGGCGGGCGCCCTGCTGCGCGACGCCCGGCCCGCCGACCTGGGTGTGGCCGGCACCAAGAGCAGCCCGGTCGACGTGGTCACCGAGATGGACCTCGCCTCCGAGAAGCTCGTCGTGGAGCTGATCGCCGAGCGCCGCCCGCAGGACGGCTACCTCGGCGAGGAGGGCGCCGACCGGCCCGGCACCAGCGGGGTGCGCTGGGTCGTCGACCCGCTCGACGGCACGGTCAACTACCTGTACGGGCTGCCCTCGTGGGCGGTGAGCGTGGCCGCCGAGGTGGACGGCCGGGCGGTCGTCGGCGTCGTCCACGCACCGGCCCGCGGCGAGCTGTTCCACGCCGTCGTCGGCCGCGGCGCCCGCCTCGACGGCGCGCCGATCTCCGCCCGCCCGGCCCCGCCGTGGGGGCAGGCGCTGATCGGCACCGGCTTCAACTACGTCGAGGCGGTGCGGGTCCGGCAGGCCGAGGTGCTGCTGGCCCTGATGCCCGAGGTGCGGGACATCCGCCGGGGCGGCGCCGCCGCGGTGGACCTGTGCGACGTCGCCGCCGGGCGCCTGGACGGCTACTACGAGCGCGGCCTGGCTCCCTGGGACCGCGCCGCGGGCTGCCTGATCGCCACCGAGGCAGGTGCCCTGACCGGCGGACGGCCCGGACACGGCCCGGACGGCCGGCTCACCGTCGCCGCCGCACCCGGCGTGTACGAGCCGCTCCAGGAGCGCCTGGCCGCGCTGCGCGCCTGGGCGGATTGAGCGCTTCACCGGACGTTCGCCCCTGGGACACGTCATGTCCCGGGGGCAAATCTTTGCCCCCGCAGGCGCGGGTTCCTCCCGGGCCGGGCAAACGAAGAGCCCTGGCATACGGGGGATGCCAGGGCCTGGGGTTTCGCACGGCCCCCGCAGGGCCGCTGGTGCCGGAGGACCGGCGTCGGGTCAGGTGCTGCGAAGCGTCACGCGGCGGTGCGGTGGCGCTCGAGCACGGTGTCCACGCCGTGCTCGGCGGCGAGTCGGCGGAGGTCGTCCAGCTCGGACTGCTCCACCTCGGCGAGGAACTCGTCCCCGGCCTCGATCGCGCGGTGCAGGTCCTGCTCGGCGTTGGCTATGCGCTGCAGGATTCCGGCCTTGAAGGCGTCCATACGGGCCCCCTTACTGTGTCGGACGTGCACGGTCGTGCGTTCTCCGCCCTGAGGTGGTCCGGTCGACGGAAGCGCCCGGGCCGGCGGGTCTGCTGCTCCGGTCGGGCGCGGAGACGGCCTCGGCCGCTCCCGGTGACGTCCCATGCCCCAGGGCCGGCGCGGATGAACGCACGGCGGGTGGGTGCGACCGGCCAAGGGCCAGATCGCGGGTGTGCAGCTGTCCTCCCCGCCCCGGCGGCCGGGAAACCTGCCCGGCCGAGAAAGTTGCCCGTGTCACAGTCCAATCGGACTGCTCCGGATGCGAACCGTGACCGGCGGGGAGCCGGGCGAACCCTGCCCGAGGGGCAGCTTATCGCTGCTTTACCGAAGGACCAGGCAGGATGGAGACACGTTCGGAGCCGTGCGTCCGCTTCCGGGGCCGGCCTGGAGAAGGGACAACGACCGTGCGGGTTCTCGTCGTCGAGGACGAGCAGCTGCTCGCCGAGGCCGTCGCAACCGGCCTGCGCCGCGAGGCGATGGCCGTCGACGTGGTGTACGACGGGGAGGCCGCGCTCCAGCGCATCGCGGTCAACGACTACGACGTCGTGGTGCTCGACCGGGACCTGCCGCTCGTCCACGGCGACGACGTCTGCCGCAAGGTGGTCGAACAGGGCCTGGCCACCAGGGTCATCATGCTGACCGCCTCCGGCGACATCAGCGACCGGGTCGAGGGTCTGGAGATCGGCGCCGACGACTACCTTCCGAAGCCGTTCGCCTTCAGCGAACTCGTGGCCCGGGTAAGGGCGCTGGGCCGCCGCGCGACCGTCCCGCTGCCGCCCGTCCTGGAGCGCGCCGGCATCTCGCTCGACCCCGGCCGCCGCGAGGTCATCCGCGACGGACGCACCGTGCAGCTCGCCCCCAAGGAGTTCGCCGTCCTGGAGGTCCTGATGCGCGCCGGCGGCGCCGTCGTCTCCGCCGAACAGCTCCTGGAGAAGGCCTGGGACGAGCACACCGACCCGTTCACCAACGTCGTGCGCGTCACCGTCATGACGCTGCGCCGCAAGCTCGGCGACCCGCCGGTCATCGTCACCGTGCCCGGCTCCGGCTACCGCATCTGAGCGGAGCCCGCCCCGGATCCCCGGCGGATCCCCCCACCGACCAGCGCCCGCCCCGGCGGACGCCCCGAGAGGACCCATCATGACCACCCCGCCCCCGGCCGGCGGGCCCTCCGGCGCGCCCGCCGGCGGCCCGCGCGTCGTACCGCCCAAGCCCGCACACCCCCCGCGCGCGCCCCGGCTGCACCAGTCGACGCACGAGAACTACGTCCCCGGCGACGGCATGCTCGCCTGGCTGCCGTTCCGCCCGACCATCCGGATGCGGCTCACCCTGCTCTACGGCGGGATGTTCCTGATGGCGGGCATCGTCCTGCTGCTGGTGATGTACTACTTCGTCCGCCAGGCCCTCCAGGACGCCTCGCTGCCGCACCTCGTGCTCAGCAGCCCGACCGGCAACATCAGCGTCACCACGCCGGACGGCATCACCATCACCAACCAGGCGACGCTGGACCGGTGGCTGGCCAACTACCAGACCGTCCAGTCCAACCAGGCGCTCAACACGCTGCTGCGCAAGTCCCTCACCGTCCTCGTCTGCCTCGCCGTGATCGCCTTCGCGGCCGGCTACGCGATGGCCGGCCGGGTGCTGCGCCCGCTCGGCCGGATCACCCGCACCGCCCGTGACGTCGCCTCCTCCGACCTGCACCGGCGGATCGAGCTGGACGGGCCGGACGACGAGCTCAAGGAGCTCGCCGACACGTTCGACGGCATGCTCGACCGGCTCGACCGCTCGTTCGACTCCCAGCGCCGCTTCGTCGCCAACGCCTCGCACGAGCTGCGCACGCCGCTGGCGATCAACCGGACCCTGCTGGAGGTGCAGCTCTCCGACCCGGCCGCCTCGCCCGACCTCCAACAGCTCGGCAAGACCCTGCTGGCCACCAACGAGCGCAGCGAGCAGCTCGTCGAGGGCCTGCTGCTGCTCGCCCGCAGCGACAACGAGCTCACCGAGCGCCGCCCGGTCGACCTGTCCGAGGTGGCCTCCCGGGCGCTGGAGCAGACCCGCTCGGAGGCCGACAAGCGCGAGGTCGAGCTGCGCTCGACGCTCGATCCGGCCGTGGCCTCGGGCAACGGCGTCCTGCTGGAGCGGATCGCGCTGAACCTGCTGCAGAACGCGGTGCGCTACAACACCGCCGGCGGCTGGGTCGAGCTGACCACGGCCGAGGTGCCGGGCGGCGGCGAGCTGGTCGTCTCGAACACCGGCCCGGTGGTGCCGCAGTACGAGCTGGAGCACATCTTCGAACCGTTCCGCCGGGTCAAGGGCGCCGACCGCACCCGCAGCGACAAGGGGGTCGGGCTCGGCCTGTCCATCGTGCGCTCGGTGGTCCGCGCCCACGGCGGCGCCATCGAGGCCACTCCGCGCCCCGGTGGCGGCCTCACGATGCGGGTGCGCATCCCGGGCCCCTGACCGCGCCCGCGGGCCGCTGCGGGGCCGGTTGCGCCGCCCCTCGCGCCGCCCGCGCCACCGCCCTCCGTAAGCGACCGTTCGAGGCCGCCCCCGCCAGGCCCGTCAAGACGACATAAGGCCAGGCGGGGGCGGCTTGTCTTTTCCGGTCCGGGCAACTTACGGTGTCGTAACCTACGCAACCGTAAGTGTGCCCCTCCGCGCGTCCCCCGACGTGCCCGCCCAACGCGCCCGTCCCGCGCGTGCCGTCCCCCAGGAGCAACCCCCGTGACCATCGCCCCTGTGCAGCGCAGCACCTCGCTCGGATCGAGCGCCTGGACCGACGCCCGGCTGATCCTGGCCCTCGAAGAGGTCGTCGAGAAGGAGCTCAACCGCCACCTCGCGGTGGCCAAGGAGTGGATGCCGCACGAGTTCGTGCCGTGGAGCCAGGGCCGCGACTTCGACGGCGTGCTCGGCGGCGATGCCTGGTCGCTGGAGCAGTCCCAGGTGACGGCGCTCGGCCGGGTCTCCCTCGTGGTCAACCTGCTCACCGAGGACAACCTCCCGAGCTACCACCACGAGATCGCGACGATGTTCGGCCGCGAGGGCGCCTGGGGCACCTGGGTGCACCGCTGGACCGCCGAGGAGGGCCGGCACGGGATAGCCATTCGCGACTTCCTGCTCGCCACCCGGGCCGTCGACCCGGTGGAGCTGGAGCGGGCCCGGATGTCCCACATGTCCGAGGGCTTCGAGTCCGACAACGCGCACAGCATGCTCCACTCGGTGGCCTACGTGGCCTTCCAGGAGCTCGCGACCCGCATCTCGCACCGCAACACCGGCAAGCACGCCGGCGACCCGCTGTGCGACCAGCTGCTGGCGAAGATCGCCAACGACGAGAACCTGCACATGGTCTTCTACCGCAACCTCCTCAAGGCCGCCCTGGAGATCGCCCCGGACCAGGCCATGCGGGCCATCGCCGACGTCGTGACGGACTTCCGGATGCCCGGCCACGGCATCCCGGGCTTCGAGCGCGCCGCCGCGCAGATCGCCATCGGCGGGGTCTACAACCTGCGCATCCACCACGACGACGTGCTGCAGCCGGTGCTCCGCCACCTGCGGGTGATGGAGATCGACGGCCTCGGCGCGGAAGGCCTGATGGCCCAGGACGAGCTCGGCGTCTTCCTCGACGGGCTGGACGAGCAGGCCCGCAAGTTCGAGGAGCGACAGGCCGCCCTGCTCGCCCGCCGGGCCGCGCGCCGCGCCTCCTAGCACGCCCCTGCGGGCCGACGTCCGCCGGTGGGGCGCCCCCCCGGGGGGGGGGCGCGGGGGGCGGGGGGGGCGGGGGGGCGCCCGGGGGGGGGGGGGGGGGGGGTTTTTGTGGTGTTTGGCCGGGGGGTGGTGATTGTGGACAACACACA
>NZ_JBHWGV010000023.1:93544-97404 GCF_042732955.1 Kitasatospora sp. NPDC059747
CCGGCGCGCGCGCGCGAGCTCCCGTCCGCCCGGGGGCCGCCGGCGGCGGCGCCCCCCCCCCCCCCCCCCCCCCCCCACGTTCGCGCGGGTGCTCCCGGGGGCCGCCGGGAGGTTCGGAGTGGGTGGATTTTCCGTGATTTGCCCCGGAAGATTCTGAACGTGACCAAGCTCACACCGTGTCGCTCCGCGACGTCGGCCGAACTCGGAGAGTGATCATGGCGATTCGGGCCCCGATCGCCGTCCGTGACCGGATTTCCGGCCCGGACGCGTGTGCGGGGTTGACGGGCGCCCCTGCTGGGCAAGGGATTCTGCGGGTGCCCGTACGGTCCGCGCTCACTCTGAGTCGCCGCCTGACGGGCTCCGGAGGGGGCCGGAGATGGCCCAGCGTGAGGCCTCCCGCGCCCCGGTGGATCACCCCAACGGACCCCGGGCTGAGTGTCGATTGAGTAACAGGGCTTGAAGTAAGGCAAAATCTCCGCCTCGGGTCGGGCACAAGACCGACCCCCCATGCGTTACGTGCGCTGGAGATACCGCACACACCGCACAACCCGGAGGGGGAGAGCGAAAAATGGCAACGGACTACGACACCCCACGCAAGACCGACGACGACGTCAACGAGGACAGCATCGAGGAGCTCAAGGCTCGGCGGAACGACAAGGGCGGAAGCTCTGTCGACGTCGACGAGTTCGATGCGGCCGAGGGCATGGAGCTCCCCGGCGCCGACCTCTCGAACGAGGAACTCGCCGTTCGCGTCCTGCCCAAGCAGGCCGACGAGTTCACCTGCATGAGCTGCTTCCTCGTGCACCACCGCAGCCAGCTCTACAGCGAGAAGAACGGCAACCCGATCTGCCGGGACTGCGGCGCCTGAGCAGCGCGGCGGACACGGCCCGGCACCCGCGGTCCGCGCGGGGCCGGCACCCAGCCCCTTCCGGCTCCGGGCAGCGGAGCCGGACGGCAGGTCCGGGCAGGACAAAAGTCGTAGGGACGGTCCCGCAGCCGCGGAACCGTCCCTCTTCGTCTTCCGGCGTGCGCCGGTGGCGCGCGCCCTGCGCTACGCCCGCGCGCTCCGGCGGGCCTCCTCCAGCGCCTCCGCCAGCTTCATCGGCGAGCGCGTGGACAGATAGAGGTACGGCGTCGGGTCGGTCGGGTCCGTCACCTCGACCCGCAGCGCCGTCGGGACGTAGCTGCGCAGCAGCATGAAGGCCCGCGGGTCCGCCTTCGGTCCGCGCCAGGCCACCGCCTCGGCCGGGCTCAGCGCGTGCGCGGCGCCCAGGGCGTCCACCGGGATCCGGGCCGGGCCGGCCACCAGGGACCCCTGCACCACGCGGATCCGGGCCGAGCCGTAACTGCTGATCGCGACCGCGCCGACGGCGATCCCGACGACCAGCCCGATCAGTGCGCCCAGCCCGCTGACCCGCAGCAGGATCAACGCGAGCGCGAGCCCGGTCGCGACCGGGAGCAGCCACCAGGAGCGGGGCACGGTGAGGCGTTCGTCGTACATGCCCCCCATTGTGGGCGCCCTCACGGCCGGGCCCGGACGGCACCCCCGCCCGTCGCCGCGTCCGTCCCGCCGTCCGGCGGCCGTCCGCCGCCCCCGCTACCGCCCGGTAGGGCGTCGGTAGGGTGGGGCAGCGTGACCGGTACGACTGCCCCCACGCCCCCCGCCGACCGGTCGGCGCCCGCGACCCCGCCGACCCCGACCACCCCGCCGCCGGACGCCGTGCTGCCCCCGCGGGCCCCCGAGGCGCCCGCCCCCGGCACCCGGCTCGGCTCGCACTACGAGCACTGCTTCGGCTGCGGCCCGCAGCACCCCGGCGGCCTGCGGATCGACGCCGTCGCAGGCGTCGGGCTCGACGTCACCGCCGAGTTCACCGTCCGGGACGTCCACCAGGGCGGTCCCGGCCTCGCCCACGGCGGCGTGCTCACCACGGCCATGGACGAGACCCTCGGCACGCTCAACTGGCTGCTGCACGTCCCCGCCGTCACGGGCCGGCTGGAGACCGACTTCCTGCGCCCCGTCCCGGTCGAATCGGTGCTGCACCTGCGCGCCTGGGTCACCGGCGTGCACGGCCGCAAGATCTACGGCGCCGCCGAGGCGCGGATCGGCGGCCCGGACGGGCCGGTCGCGGTGCGGGCGCAGGCGCTCTTCATCCAGGTGAAGCTGGAACACTTCACCACGCACGGTCGTCCCGAGGACATCGGGAAGGTCCTCGACGACCCCGACCTGATGAAGCGCGCACGAGCCTTTGAGGTGAACCCTTGAGCACCACCAACCAGCCGCTGGACGTCCTGATCCGGCGCATCGACCCCGAGCTGCCGCTGCCCGCGTACGCGCAGCCCGGCGACGCGGGCGCCGACCTGCGCACCACCGTCGACGCCGAGCTGGCGCCCGGCGAGCGGGCGGTCCTGCCGACCGGTGTCGCCATCGCCCTCCCGGACGGCTACGCGGCCTTCGTCCACCCCCGCTCCGGGCTGGCAGCCCGATGCGGAGTTGCGCTCGTGAACGCCCCGGGGACGGTCGATGCCGGGTACCGTGGAGAGATCAAGGTGATCGTCGTCAATCTGGACCCGCGCGAGGGGGTCAGCTTCCGCCGAGGGGACCGGATCGCCCAGCTGGTCATCCAGCAGGTCGAGAAGGCCCGCTTCCACGAGGTGGCCGAGCTGCCTGGGTCGGCACGCGCCGAGGGCGGGTTCGGGTCGACCGGTGGCCACGCCGCGGTCTAGCATGCCCGCGGCCTCGCAGGAAGCCGAGCAGGTATTCGCATCGGTCTTGGACCGGGAAGGACAGTGACCGTGTTCCGTCGTCGCCAGAAGAGCGAGGACGCTGTCGAGCAGCTCGCCGACGACGCCATCAGCGCCGACGAGACGGCCGATGACGTCGAAGGTTCCGCCGAGAGCGAGAACGTGACCGAGCTGGACCCGGCCGACAGGGTCGGCCTGCCGCCGGCCCCGCGGCCGGACGGTCCGTGGGACCACTCCGAGCTGGAGAACCCGGAGGAGGGCCGCGTCGACCTCGGGGGCCTGCTGGTCCCGGGCGTCGAGGGCATGGAGCTCCGTGTCGAGGTGGCCGGTGACGCGATCGTCGCCGCGACCCTCGTCCTCGGCAACAGCGCCGTCCAGCTCCAGGCCTTCGCGGCCCCGAAGTCGGAGGGCATCTGGGGGGAGGTCCGGGAGGAGATCGCCAACGGCATCACCTCGCAGGGCGGCCTCATCGAGGAGGAGGAGGGCCCGCTGGGCTGGCACCTCCGTGCCCAGGTCCCCGTGCAGCTGCCGGACGGCACCCAGGGCGTGCAGCTGGTGCGCTTCGTCGGCTGTGACGGGCCGCGCTGGTTCCTGCGCGGCGTGATCTCCGGTCAGGCGGCGGTGCAGCCGGAGATGGCCGGGATCCTGGAGCAGGTCTTCCGGCAGACGGTCGTCGTGCGCGGCGAGAGCCCGATGGCGCCCCGCGACCCGATCGTCCTGAAGCTCCCCGAGGACGCGCAGATGGTGGCCGACGGCGGCGGGGCAGCCGCTGCCGCCGCCGAGGGCGAGAGCCGCTTCGGCGGCGCCTCCATCGACCCGTTCTCGCGCGGCCCGGAGATCACCGAGGTCCGCTGACCCCGGCTCGACGCCTCGCCGGCCGTTCACCGGCCGTTCGCCGATCGCCCCCTCCCGGACCCCGGGCGGGGGCGATTTGCATGTGGCGCCCCCGGGCCCGTACAGTTCCGGAGTCGCCGCGGGAGACCGGGGCAACGAAAGCGGAAAGCAAATCCGATGAATGAAACTCCGGAAAACGGAGCGGAAAACATCTGATAAGCTGGAAACACGAAAGAACGAAGCGCCCGGAGGGCCCGCTGGAAGGCGGCTCGAAGGAAGCGTCC
>NZ_JBHWGV010000024.1:0-28783 GCF_042732955.1 Kitasatospora sp. NPDC059747
ATAAATCCCCCGGCCCCCCCCGTGTACTACACACCCATATCCGGCGCCCGCGTCAGATGTGTAACACAGCCAGGCCCTGGAGCGCCCGGCCGCCGGCGGCGGGCCGGGCGGCGGCCCGGCGCTCGGCGCGGCCCGGGTCCCGTTCTTCGGCGAGCACCAGGCCGGCATCCTCGAACCGCAGCAGGCCCGGGTCCAGCTCGCCGCCTTCGACCTGGCCGACGGCGCCGGGCGGGACGGGCTGCGCGGCCTGCTCCGGCGCTGGTCGCGCACGGCGGCCCGGCTGACCGCCGGGGAGCCGGCCGAGGAGTTCGAGAACCAGATCGCGCTGGACGCCGGCCCCTGCTCGCTGACGCTCACCTTCGGCTTCGGGGCCGCCCTGTTCGACAAGGCCGGGCTGGCCGACCACCGACCGGCCGCCCTCGAACCGCTGCCCGCCTTCCCCGGCGACGCGCTCGACCCGGCGCGCGGCGACGGCGACCTGTTCGTCCAGGTCGGCGCCGACGACGCCCTCGTGGCCGTGCACGCCCTGCGGGTGCTCCAGCGCCAGGCGGCCGGGACGGCCTCGCTGCGCTGGCAGTGCGGCGGCTTCGCCCGCACCCCGGGCGCCACCCCGTACCCGATGACCGGCCGCAACCTGATGGGCCAGATCGACGGCAGCAACAATCCGAAGCCCGCCGACGACGGCTTCGCCGCCAAGGTGTTCGCCGCCGCCGGGGGCGACCAGCCGGCCTGGGCGGCCGGCGGCTCCTACCTGGTGTTCCGGCGGATCCGGATGCTGCTCGACCACTGGGAGGCGCTGCCGGTGGACCGCCAGGAGCGGGTGATCGGGCGGCGCAAGTCGGACGGCGCGCCGCTCGGCACGCCCGCCGGGGCCGGGGAGCACGCCGCGGTGGACCTGTCCGCCCAGGACGGGGACGGCGCCCTGGCGATCCCCTCCGACGCGCACATCCGGGTCGCCGCACCGGCCTCCAACAGCGGCGCGGCCATGCTGCGGCGCGGATTCTCGTACCACGACGGCCTGTTGGCGGACGGTTCGCCGGACGCCGGACTGCTCTTCCTCGCCTTCCAGGCCGACCCGCGCAAGGGCTTCACCCCGGTGCAGCGCAAACTGTCCCGCGGCGACGGCCTCTCCCGCTTCCTGCGGCACGAGGCGAGCGGCCTGTACGTCGTGCCGCCCGGCGCCCCGCAGGGCGGGTACGTGGGGCAGCAGCTGCTGGACGCCTGAACCCACCGCCCGCCGCCGGCGCCGGGCGGCGCGACCGCCGAACTGCTGGACGGCGGCGGCGGATCCCGCCCATCGGAACGCTTTCCTGGGCGGGGAACGGAGTGGCTATGGTGGCTACTTCGACCTGACGAGACGGAGACGGCATGTCGGCCACCCGCTACACCTACCTCGGCCCGGCGGGCACCTTCACCGAGGCGGCCCTGCGCACCCTGCCCGAGGCGGCGACCCGGGAGCTGGTGCCGCTGGCCTCGGTGCCGCTGGTGCTGGACGCGGTGCGCGGCGGCGAGGCCTCCGGCGCCTTCGTGCCGATCGAGAACTCCGTCGAGGGCGCCGTCACCGCGACCAGCGACGAACTCGCCTCCGGCACACCGCTCATGATCTACCGTGAGGTGCTGCTGCCGATCTCCTTCGCGCTGCTGGTGCGCCCCGGCACGGAGCTGTCGGAGGTCAAGACCGTCACCAGCCACCCGGTGGCCCAGCCGCAGGTGCGGCGCTGGATGGCGGCCAACCTGCCGGACGCGCGGTGGGAGGCGGCCGCGTCCAACGCGGACGGCGCCCGGCTGGTGGCCGAGGGCCGCTACGACGGCGCGTTCGCGGGCGAGTTCGCGGCGCCGATCTACGGGCTGGACCCGCTGGTCAAGGAGATCGCCGACGCGCAGAACGCGACCACCCGGTTCGTCCTGGTCGGCAAGCCGGGGCGGGTCTCGTCGCCGACCGGGGCGGACAAGACCTCGATGGTGGCCTGGCTGCCGGACGACCACCCCGGTGCGCTGCTGGAGCTGCTCCAGGAGTTCGCGGTGCGCGGGATCAACCTGATGCGGATCGAGTCCCGGCCGACCGGCGAGGGGCTGGGCAGCTACTGCTTCCTCATCGACTGCGAGGGCCACCTGTCCGAGCGGCGGGTGGGCGAGGCGCTGATGGGCCTCAAGCGGATCTGCCCGCAGGTGCGTTTCCTCGGCTCCTATCCCCGCGCCGACCGGCAGGAGTCCTCGCACCGGCGGCCCGGGACCTCGGACGAGGATTTCGCGGCGGCGGCCGACTGGCTCTCGCGCGCCCTCGACGGCCGCGGCGACATCTGAGCGACACCCTTTGTCTTTCTGACCTTTTCCGACCGTTTTCGCCCGGACCCTCCGGGCGGGGCGGGTGACCGCACCCGTCGTCCACAGGCGCGTCCGGACCCGGAACCCGCTGTCCACAGGGCCACCCGCTATCCACAGCCGAAAGTTATCCACAGGCCTGGGGATGAGTCGACAAACCGGTATAGCCACTGCGCAGAACGGTCAGATCATCGGTTTGCTTCGCAGAGTTGACTAATCGGACCAGAGTCACCCGCCTGCCAGCAAATCACCCGTTCCAGTGCTTCAATTCCCTCGCCCGAGAAGGTCGAATGAGGTTTGAAACCTCAATTCCTTGGTTCGACCGCCCGGAGGGCTGCGTTCCACAAGGATCCACAGCCTCGGCCCCACGCCTGTGGATAACTCACGTCCGGCGGGTTCCCCACAGGAGTTATCCACAGGCGGAGCGGAGTTATCCCCAGGGGAAAACCGGTACCGGTGGACGAGCCCCCGCCCGGTAGGCTTGGGCGCGTGATTGACCTTCGCCTGCTCCGTGAGGACCCTGACCGAGTGCGCGCCTCGCAGCGCGTCCGTGGCGAGGACGTCGACCTGGTCGACGCCCTCCTCTCCGCCGACGAGCGGCGCCGGTCCTCGGGCACCCGTTTCGACGAACTGCGCAGCGAGCAGCGACTGCTGGGCAAGCAGGTCGCCCAGGCCAAGGGCGACGAGAAGGCCGCCCTGCTGCAGCGCACCAAGGACCTGGCCGCCGAGGTCAAGGCCGCGGACGCCGAACAGGGCGCCGCCAAGGAGGAGGCCGACCGCCTGCTCCGCTCGCTGGCGAACCTCATCGACCCGGCCGCCCCGGTCGGCGGCGAGGAGGACTTCGTCACCCTGGAGGAGATCGGCACCCCGCGCGACTTCGCCGCCGAGGGCTTCGAGCCCCGCGACCACGTCGAGCTCGGCCAGATCCTGGGCGCGATCGACACCGAGCGCGGCGCCAAGGTCGCCGGTGCCCGCTCGTACTACCTGACCGGCGTCGGCGCGCTGCTGGAGCTCGCCCTGGTCAACATGGCCTTCGCGCAGGCGACCGCGGCCGGCTTCATCCCGATGATCACCCCGACCCTGGTCCGCCCGGCCGCCATGGACGGCACCGGCTTCCTGGGCCAGGCCGCCGAGAACGTGTACCACCTCAAGGAGGAGGACCGTTACCTCGTCGGCACCAGCGAGGTCCCGCTCGCGGCGTACCACATGGACGAGATCATCGAGGCCGAGAAGCTGCCGCTGCGCTACGCCGGCTACTCGTCCTGCTTCCGCCGCGAGGCCGGCACCTACGGCAAGGACACCCGCGGCATCATCCGCGTCCACCAGTTCGAGAAGGTGGAGATGTTCGTCTACACCACTCCCGAGGACGCCGAGAACGAGCACCGCCGCCTGCTCCAGTGGGAGAAGGACTTCCTCAACGCGCTGGAGCTGCCCTACCGGGTGATCGACGTCGCCTCCGGCGACCTCGGCGCCTCGGCGGCCCGCAAGTTCGACATCGAGGCCTGGATCCCCACCCAGGGCAAGTACCGCGAGGTCACCTCGACCTCCAACACCACCGAGTACCAGTCCCGCCGACTGGCCATCCGGATGCGCGAGGAGGGCAAGACCCGCCCGCTCGCCACCCTGAACGGCACGCTGGTCGCCGTCCCGCGCACCATCGTGGCGATCCTGGAGAACCACCAGCAGGCCGACGGCTCGGTGGTCGTGCCGGAGGCGCTGCGGCCGTTCCTCGGTGGGCGCACCGTCCTCGAACCGGTCGCCAAGTAGCCCGCACCACCAGCAACTCCCGGGAGACGCACGGCCCATGAGCACCACCAGCCCCAGCCCCGTCTCCCTCGGCGACGACGCCCCGCGCGGTGGCGGCCTGCCCTTCCGGCTGGTCGCCACCGACCTCGACGGCACCCTGCTGACCGGCGAGGAGACCGTCTCCGCGCGCACCCGCGCCGCCCTGGCCACGGCCACCGGCGCGGGCGCGCTGCACATCGTCGTCACCGGCCGCTCCGCCGTCTGGGCCCGGCCGGTGTTCGACGAGATCGGCTACACCGGGATAGCGGTCTGCGGCCAGGGCGCCCAGGTCTACGACGCCGGCGCGCACAAGCTGCTCACCTCGCTCACCCTGGACCGCCGGCTCGCCGCGCTCGCCATCACCAAGATCGAGGCCGAGACCGGCCCGCTGGCGGTGGCCGCCAACCAGGACGGGCTGGACGGCCAGGTCCTCGCCGGGCCCGGCTACGAGCTGCTGATCGGCTCCGACCTGCCGGTGGTCCGGGTCGAGCGGGACGAACTGCTCACCACCCCGATCAGCAAGCTCTACATCCAGCACCCCGGCCTGACCGACGACGCCCTCGCCGAGGCCGCCCGCCGCGTCGCCGGGGACCTGGTCGGCGTCGTCATGGCCGGCGCCGGCGTGGTCGAGCTGCTGCCGCTCGGCCTGTCCAAGGCCACCGGGCTGGCCGTCGCCGCCCGCCGCCTCGGGGTGCGCGCCGCCGACACCATCGCCTTCGGCGACATGCCCAACGACGTGCCGATGTTCGGCTGGGCCGCGCACGGCGTCGCGATGGCCAACGCCCACGAGGAGCTCCTGGCCGTGGCCGACGAGGTCACCGCGAGCAACGACGAGGACGGCGTGGCCGTCGTCCTGGAGCGCCTCTACCCGGCCCGCTGAGCGGCCGGGGCCCTCCCCGTCCCGGACCCGTCGCCGAACCTTCACCCCCAGTTGTAGGATGACCGGGCAAGCGGTTGTAGGATGACCGACGACCGATGGTGAAGAGCAGCGGAGGGAGCACCGGCATGACCAGCGACGGCAACAGCCTGCAGGCGGCCGGACGGCGCTCCCTCGTGGACACCGCCATCGACCAGCTGCGCGAGCAACTCGCGGGCGGCGCCTGGCCGGTGGGTTCGAAGATCCCCACCGAGCACGAGCTCGCCGAGCGGCTGCAGGTCGGCCGCAACACCGTCCGGGAGGCGATCCGGGTGCTGGTGCACGCCGGCATGCTGGTCTCCCGGCAGGGCGAGGGCACCTTCGTCCGCAGCACCAGCGACCCGGCCGCCGTCCTGCGCGGCGTCCAGCGCTCGGGCATCCGGGACGTCCTGGAGGTCCGCGCGGCGCTGGAGACCGAGGGCGCGCGCCTGGCGGCCCTGCGGCACACCCCCGAGGACATCGCCCGGATGCGGGCCGCGCTGGCCCGCGAGGCCGAGGTGATCGCGGCGAGCCCGGAGCGGACCGGCCGCGAGGCCACCGTCGAGCACGACCTGGAGTTCCACACCGCCGTCGTCGAGGCCGCGCACAACCCCGCGCTGGCCGAGGTCTACCGCTACTTCGGCGCCTCGGTGCGCGAGTCGATGCGGACGGCCTTCGGCGACCACGACATGCCCGAGGTGGTCGTCGCCACCCACGCGGCCCTGGTGGACGCGATCGAGAGCGGCGACCCGGACCGCGCCGAGGCGGCGTGTCGGGCGCTGCTCGCCGAGCCGATCGCGGCCGTCGAGCAGCTCATCGCGGCCATCGCGGCCCGGAAGTAAGGCCGGGGGCAGGGCCCACTCGCCCTTCCGCCGTCCGCACCGTCTCTCACCCCCGAAAGAACAGCACCCCCATGGCCGTCACCCGTGCCCAGCAGCCGGTTGTCACCTCCTCCGCCCCGCTCCCCGTCCGGTCCCGGCTGGCCCACCCGGCCCTGCTGCTGACCGGCATCCTGCTGGTCGCGCTGAACATGCGCGCCTGCCTCGCGGCGATCTCCCCGATGGTCGGCGAGATCCAGCGCACCTTCGGGCTGTCCACGACCGCGAGCGGCCTGATCACCACCGTGCCGGTGCTGTTCCAGGGCGTCGGCGCGCCGCTCACCCCCCGGCTGACCCGGCGCTTCGGCACTGAGCGCGTCGTGCTCGGCGCGGTGCTGGTGCTCGGCGCGGGCGTGCTGCTGCGGGTGCTGCCCTCGGTGGTGGCGCTGTACGCGGGCTGCGTGGTCATCGGCGTGGCGATCGCGGTGCTGAACGTCTCCATGCCGGGCCTGGTCAAGCGGGAGTTCCCGGAGCGGGCGGCGGCGATGACCGGCGTCTACTCGACCACGATGCTGGTCGGCGCGACCCTCGCGGCCGGGCTCTCGGTGCCGCTGGAGCACGCGCTGGGCGGCGGCTGGGAGGCCTCGCTGGGCGCCTGGTCGGTACTCGCGCTGGTGGCGGCGGTGGCCTGGCTGCCGCAGGTGCTGCGCTCGCGCGACGAGCGGGCGGCGGCCGGCGCGGCCCCGGCCGCCGGACGGGCCGGCGCGAGCAAGCCGATCGAGGGCATCTGGCGGTCCGGACTGGCCTGGCAGATCAGCTTGTTCATGGGCATCTCGTCGCTGCTGGTCTACACCCTGGTGGCGTGGATGCCGACCATCCTGGCCGAGCACGGGATGGACCGCGGCCAGGCCGGCCTGGTCTTCGCCTTCTCCAACCTGCTGCAGGTGGTCGGCGCCTTCCTGGTGCCGCTGATCGCCGGCCGGATGACCAGCCAGCGCGCCCTCGCGGTGGCCATGGCCGGGCTGAACGGCCTCGGCATCGCCGTGCTGCTGGTCGCGCCGGTGTCGGGTGCCTGGGTCGCGGCGGCGATCCTCGGTGTCGCGCAGGGCGGTTCGCTCGGCCTGGGCCTGGCGTTCATCGTGCTGCGGACCGGCAGCGCGGCCGGCGCCGCCCAGCTGGGCGGCATGTCCCAGGCGATCGGCTACCTCGTCGCGGCGGCCGGTCCGGTCGGCGCGGGTGCGCTGCACCAGCTGACCGGCGGGTGGAGCGCGACGCTCGCGCTGATGCTCGTCCTGGTCGCCGTGGTCGGCGCGGCCGGCTGGGGCGCGGGCCGCAACCGGACGCTCTGACCACCCGTTCGGACGTACGGGCCGGCCCCCGGCCGGCTCAGTCCTCGCCGGCCAGGGTCAGCCCGGCCAGCCGCACCGCGGCCAGCACGGTCGCGGCGACGGTGACCACCAGCAGCAGCGGCACGGCCACCCCGAAGGAGACGTCCGCGCCGATCGCGGTGTCCCCCGCCACCGTCTCGGCGACCGACCGGGCCCACTGCTGGACGCTCAGCGTGCGGGCGCCCGCCACGAAGTTGCCGACCAGCGACTCCCACACCAGCGCGTAGCCGAGACCGGCCACCACCGCGTGCCGGGTGACGACGCCGAGCAGCAGGAAGATCGCGCTGTACGCGGCCCCCGCGACCAGCGCCGCGACGGTGTAGCCGAGCGTGACGCCGTCCTTCGTGCCGTACAGCATCAAGCCCGCGAGCATGGTCGGGACGGCGGCGAACACCCACGTGGTGCCGATCGCGACGAACAGCTTGGTGGTGACGATCTCCCAGCGCGGCAGCGGCTTGGCGAGCAGGTAGACGATCGAGCCGTCGTCGATCTCGGTGGCGATCACGCCGGTGCCGACGACCAGCCCGAGGATCGGCACCAGGGTGCCGAGGCCGAGCTGGCCGAGGATCTTGACGGTCAGGTCGTGCCCGTCCCCGCTGGACCCGCTCGCGAGCCCCGAGACGAGCAGCAGCAGGGCGGGGACCACCAGCAGCAGGGCGCCGCGGCGGCGGCCCAGCAGGCCGCGCAGCGTCAGCCTGGCGACGGTCGGATTCATGGTCGGCCTTTCCCGATGGCGTGCTGAGGTCAGGCGGAGACGAGGTAGGAGAACACGCTCTCCAGCGACTCGTCCGCCGGGGCGACGGTGTACAGGGTGATGCCGGCCTGCCGGGCGACCCGGGGCAGCAGCGTCGTGAAGCCCTGGAAGTTCACCGCCTGGATCCGCAGGGCCCGCTCGCGCTCGTCCACCTCGATGCCCGCGGTGGAGCCGTCGGCGATCAGGGCGGCGGCCAGCCGGCGGTCGTCGCTGGAGCGGACCAGGTAGCGGTGCGGGCGGTCGGTCATCAGGCGGCGGATCCGGCGGAAGTCGCCCGAGGCGGCGTGCCGGCCGGCCACCACGACCTCGATGTGCCGGGCGAGCTGCTCGACCTCCTCCAGGATGTGCGAGGAGAACAGGACGGTCCGGCCGTCCGCGCCGAACCGGCGCAGCAGGTCCATCAGCTGGAGCCGCTGGCGCGGGTCCATGCCGTTGAACGGCTCGTCGAGCAGCAGCACGGCCGGGTCGTGGACGAGCGCGGAGGCCATCTTGACCCGCTGCTTCATGCCCTTGGAGTAGGTGCCGGTCCTGCGGTCCTGGGCGTACTCCATCTCGACCAGGCCGAGGGCGCGGCGGGCGGCGGCGCCCGGATCGGGCAGGCCGTGCAGCTCGGCGTTGGCCAGCACGAACTCCCAGCCGGTCAGGTAGTCGTACATCGACTCCCGCTCGGGGACCAGCCCGATCTTCCGGTACACCTCCTGGTTGCGCCAGATCGGCGAGCCGTCCAGGGTGACCGTGCCGGTGGAGGGCGAGAGGAAGCCGCTCATCATGTGGATGAGGGTGGACTTGCCCGCGCCGTTCGGGCCGAGCAGACCGGTGATCCCCGGGCCGATGGCCATGCTGATGTCGTTGACGGCGACCACGTTGCCGAACCAGCGCGAGACCTTGTCGATGGTGATGGTGGCCATTGCGTGCCCCTCCTGGGCTCTGCGGTCGTCGGACGCCGCGGGTGGATCAGACGCTGCGGTAGCGGCGCAGCAGCAGCCCGTACGCCCCGGCCGCCATCCCGGCGGCGACGACGAGGAACACGGCGGCGCCGAGCGCCCCGGGAGCGTGCATCCGGCCGACCGAGCCGCCGACGTCGAAGAGCTGGTTGGTCAGGCTCTCCACCAGGTCGTTCGGCGACAGCAGCGCGGCCCACTGGGCGGAGTCCGGGACGGTGACCTCGAAGCCGGTGCCGATCCGGGTCAGGATCGCCACGACCACCGAGCTGACCGCGAGGTAGCCCATGATCCCGGCCACCCCGAAGCCGCGGCGCGGGGTGGCGGCGGCGATCACCAGCGCGACCGAGGTCGGCACGAGCGCGTACAGCACGGCGGCCACCAGGCCGATCAGGAAGTGCTCGGTGTTGTGCGCGAAGTCCAGCCGGCCCAGCAGCGCGCCGACGTAGAGCACCACCAGGGGTGCCGCCATCAGCAGGAACTGGGCGCAGAACATCGCCGCGAACTTGGCCCGCACGTAGTCGCCGCGGGTGATCGGGCGGGAGAAGTACAGCGGGACGGTGTGGTACCTGAGGTCCCGGGAGAGGAGCACCGGCGTCTGCGAGGCCAGGAAGATCGAGACGATCAGACCGAAGGCCGACAGGTAGCGCGGGTAGTCCAGCGGCAGCTGCGCGGCGTTGGTGAACAGCGCGATCGCGACCATGATGACGGCGGGCACGGTGAGCACGCCGAGCACCAGCATCGGCAGCACCTTGGACTTGCCGGAGCGCCCGAGGCCGTACGCGGCGCGCAGGCTCTGGGTGAACAGCGAGCGGGTCGCGTAGGCCCGGCCGAGGCGGGGGCCGGCGTAGCCGCGGTAGCCGATGTCGTGGATGACGCCGGCGTCGGCGGGCCTGCTCTCAGGAGGCATCGTCCGGACCTCCCTTGGACTCGTCCGTGAAGAGTTCGGCGACCCGGTGCCGGCGCTGTTCCAGCCGGACCAGGCCGAGGCCGAGGTCCGCGACGGTGTCGCGGATGGTGTCGTAGGTGTCGTCGCCGGCCAGCCGGACGAGGAGCACGTGCGAGCCGTCCGGGGTGGCGGACAGGCCCGCGGCGGTGAGGCGTTCGAGGACGGCGGCGCCGGGGTCGCGCACCAGGTCATCCGGGTGGTCGGTGACTTCGAGCGCGAGCAGGGCCGTCGCCTCGGTGAAGGAGGCGGTGGAGGAGGAGCGCAGCAGCTTGCCACCGTCGATGACGACCAGGTGGTCGCAGGTGCGCTCCAGCTCGCCGAGCAGGTGGGTGGTGACCAGCACCGAGATGCCGAAGTCCCGGTGGACGCGGCGGATCAGTGCCAGCATCTCGTCCCGGCCGGCCGGGTCGAGGCCGTTGGTCGGCTCGTCCAGCAGCACCAGCTTCGGGTCGTGCACGAGAGCCTGGGCCAGCTTGACCCGCTGCTTCATGCCGGTCGAGTAGCCGCCCATCGGGCGGTAGCGCTCCTCGTACAGGCCGACGTGGCGGAGGGTGTCCGCGGTGCGCTCGCGGGCCGCGGCGGCGGGCAGTCCGGCCATCCGGGCCATGTGCACCACGAACTCGGTGGCCGACACATCGGGCGGCAGGCAGTCGTGCTCCGGCATGTAGCCGACGCGCTCGCGGATCTCCGGGCCCTGGGTGGCGATGTCCAGGCCGAGGACCCGGCCGGTGCCGGAGGTCGCCGGGGCGAGCCCGAGCAGGATCTTGATGAGGGTGGACTTGCCCGCCCCGTTGGCGCCGACCAGGCCGACGACCCCCGGGTGCACCTCGACGGTGAGCCGGTCGAGCGCCGTTACCCGGGGGAACCTCTTGGAGAGGTCGTCCGTCTTGATGACAGGAGTGGACACGCCCCCAACGTAACGGGCCCGCGCCGCAAGGACCATGAGCTGGAATGACGAACCGCGGATGATGCTGCGGTATGACGCCGGCGGGCTCTCCCCTAGGGGTCGGACGGAAGCGGCCGGGCCGACCGGTCGTGACGCGGTCGGCCCGGCGCTCGTATGACGTTCCGTCAGTTCAGCAGGTCGGACTGCAGGGTGGCCACCTGGCGGAACGGCGCGACCGGCACGCCCTTCGGGTTGGTCATCGTGATGACGGCGAGGACGTCGCTCGCCCCGAGGTACGCCACGCGGGCCGTCGGGTCGCCCTTGGCGCCCTGCACCGAGGACTCCTTGACCGCGAGGTCGACGTTCGGGAGGGCGTCCCAGCCGTCGTGCGAGCCGGCCTTCGCCCCGGGCAGGGCCTTCGGCAGGCTGTTCGCGCGCAGGGCCGAGAAGACCTCCCCGCCCTCGAAGGAGGAGCCGAAGCGCAGCAGCCGGATCTGGGTGCGGGTGCCGTCGGAGGCCGTCCACTCCCGGACGGCGGCCGCGCGGCACGCGTTCTGCAGCAGCAGGGCGCGCAGGTCGTCCGGGTTCTGCTGCTCGTCGAGGACGGCGTCGCAGGGGGCCCAGTCGGCGGTGGCCGCACCGGCCTTGGCGGAGGCCGCCGGGCTCGCCGGGCCGGACGGGGACCCGCTCGCGGACGGGCTCGCGGACGCGGTGGCGGACGGGCTCGCCGAGCCGGACGCCGAGGGCGTCGCGGTCGGGCTCGGGAAGACGACCGGCCCGAGCGGACCGCCGGCCTCCTTGGGCGCGGGCAGCACGAGGTTGCGGAGGTCCGCGCGGTGCGGCTCCTTGCGCACCGACGGGCCCTTCGCCGGGGGCTGCGGCGGCAACGCGAGCGCGGGGAAGGTGTAGCGGCCGTCGCTCTTGGTCGCCAGGCCGGGGATGTCCGTGCGCTCGGGAACGGTCAGGGCCATCGCCGTCCCGGTGCCGGCGAGCGCGCACACCAGGGTGGCGGCGGCCCAGCGCACCACCGCCTTGCGGCGGCGGGTCCGGCGGGCGAGGCGGGCCTCGCGCTCCTCGGGCGTCTCGGGCGCGGCCGGCGGGGGCGGCACCAGCTCCACCTCGGAGAGCGCCGGGCCGGCCGGCGCCGCGGGCTCGGGCGGGGCGGTCGGCACGGGCGCGGGCGGGGCGGTCGGCAGGGGCTCGGGCGGAGCGGTCGGCACGGGCGCCGGCGGAGCGGTCGGCAGGGGCTCGGGCGGAGCGGTCGGCGCGGGCGCGGGCGGGGCGGTCGGCGCGGGCGGGGGGACGGGGGTGCCCGCGGGGTCCTGCGGGGTGACGTGGTCGGTCATACGGACGCTCCCGGGCGGGCGAGGCGGTCGAGCTGCGCGGTGAAGAGGGCGACGATCTTGTCCTTGGGCAGCGGCGCCACGCCCTCGACGTTCATGACCACGAGGAGGTCGCCCTCGGCGGCCGAGCACTCCAGGTAGTCGAGCGGGGCGGACGGCGGCGCCGGCATCAGGTAGCAGTGCGCCTCCGGGTGGCCGGGGATCTCCGGGCCGAGCCGGAACAGGCCGGTGTCGCTGAAGACCGCCGTGTACTCGTTGAGCTTCTGCACCTCCTGCTGGTTGAACTGGCGCAGCTTCAGGCCGGCCACCAGGTCGTCGCCCTGGGCCCGGTACGTCCGCACACCGGTGGCCTTGACGTGCAGGCCCTCCCAGTAGGCGCGGAGCTTGTCCCGCTTGTCCTTGGGGATCTGCTGGAGCTCCTCGTCCAGTTCGGCGCTGAGCCGCTCGGCGCCGATCTCGTCGTCGTTGCCGTAGCCGCCCTCGTCCGGGCCGAGTTCGAAACCGGCCGGGACGGGCAGCAGCAGGTCGCGCAGCGAACCGAAGTGGTTGCCGTTGGACCTGGCGCCGAACGGCGTCGCGGTCGCGGTCGGCGCCGGCGCGGCGGACGGGCCGGCGGCGACCGGGGCGGGGTCGTCGTACTGCGTCTTGATGATGCCGATGCCGATGACCACGCCGACCAGCGCCGCGGCGACCGTGGCGGCACCCGCGCGCAACAGGCGGCCGGAGGCCGGGCGGGGGCGCGGGGCGACGGGGGCCGGCTGCTCGGGCGTGAACGGCCCGGGCGCGAACCGCCCGGCGGCGGGCTGCTGTTCCGGGGCGAGCTGCTCGGCGGCGGGCTGCTGCTCGGCTGCGGGCTGCACGGGGGTGGTGTGCGGCTGCTCGGGGGTCTCGGCCCCGGTCACGGTGCTGTCACTCATATCAGCCGCTCCCACTGCTGCTTGGCGAGGTCCTCCACGGCGTTCGACGTCACCGGCTTGGCACCGAAGATCTCGACCTCCATCACGACGGTGCCGCGCTGGGCCACGGCGTGGCCGTAGTAGTACGGATCCTTGCTGTCCGACCAGTAATTGGGCTGGTCGAACACCTTGTAACCGCCGTTGGCGCCCTTCTCGAAGGGCTGCGTGCGGAAGACGGTGGCGCGCGACTTCGCCTCGCCGGCGTGCTCGGGCGCGTACTGGATCAACGACACGCGGTACTTGACGTCGTCCTTCTGCCAGTCGACCTCCACCGCGCGCCGGAAGCCGCGCGAGTTCAGGTCCTTGAACTCGCGGACCGCGTCGCCGGTGTGCTCGGCGAGGTCGCCGGCCGACACCCAGGAGGGCTTGTCCGGGTTCTCGCCCCAGGGCTTGCTGCCCTCCGGCGCGGTGAGGAGGAGCTTGCGCAGGTCGCCGTCGATGGCGAGCGGCTGCGGCTGCTCGGCGGCGAAGGCGGTCGGGTCGACCGTCGCGGCCGGGTAGGACGGCAGTGCGACCTGCAGCGGCGGGAGCGGCGTCGGCGGGCGCTGCGCCTGGATGGCGTAGCCCACGCCGCCACCGCCGAGGACGCCGAGCACCAGGCCGCACACGGCCAGCAGCACCGGCCGGGGCCGGCGCGGGACGCGCGGCGCGGGCTCGGGACCGACGGCCAGGAGGTCGGGCACGAAGGCACCGGGCGGCCCGGTCACGACGGCGTCGGGAGCGACGGCCTCGGGAGCGATGGCGTCCGACGCGGCGACGGGCTGCGGCGGCACCGGCGGGGCAGGCGGCGCGGCGGGGGCCGCGGGCTGCGGAGGAGCGTCGCCGGGCGACGGCTCCACGGGTTCGGTGGTCACGAAGTGGCTCCAGGAGAAGGAAGGACGACGGCGGGCGGGCGGCGGTACGGGCTCAGCCGCCGGAGGCGAGCCACTCGCGCTGCCGCTTCATCAGCTCGCTGAGCAGCGCCTTGTCCGGCGTCCCCTTCACCTCGACGTCGATCGTGTACTGGACGTCGCCCTGGCTGGAGATGCCGGTCATCGAGCCGGTGTAGGCCTGCTGCTTGGGCTTGTGGACGTAGCCGTGGGCGTTCGGGTCGCCGTCGATGTCGATCGGGTCCTGCGACTTGACGGTGTAGCCCTTGACGAACTCGGTCGCCATCGCGGTGGAGCCGAAGTGCAGGAGGGTGACGGTGACTTCGGCCTTGCCGTCGGCGGTGCGGTACATCCGGGTGGCGCCCTCCTTGTACCCGTACGAGCCGAGGATGCCCATGATCCCGTCCTGCTTGCCGAACAGTTCGGCGACGTCGTCGTCGCTCAGCTTCGCCCCGTCCACGGGCCCGTACGACTCGCCGCCGTCGGGGATCGGGAGCAGGAAGTAGCGCAGATCGCCATCGTGCCTGCCGCCGCTGACGGTGCCCTTGACGGTGCTGGCCGGCTTGGGCGTGGTCGGGACGGCGGTCGGCGTCGGGAGCGGCACGGCGGTGGGCGTCGGACTCGCGGAGGCCGTCCCGGACGCGGACGCGGCGGCCGTCGGCGCGGGTGCGGCGGCGGCCGGGCGGGCGTCCGGCTTGCCGACCGCGACGGTCACGGCGGCGCTGGTCGCCGTGACGGCGAGCAGCCCGGCGGTGGCGAGCGCGATGCCGACGGCGCGCGGCAGTCGGCGCGCGGGCGCCTCGGCGGGCGCCCCGACGACGGGCTCGGCCATCGGCTCGGCCATCGGCTCGGCCGTCAGCTCGGCCATCGGCGAGGCAATCGGCTCGGCCATCGGCGCGGCGGGCAACTCGGCACCGGGAACAGCAGGTTGAGCAGCTACCGGCTGCTCTGCGGGGTGCTCGTTTTCGGGCGCGGACAAGGAACTCCCCCAGGGAAACGTGGAATGTCGCGCGCGGGCCCCTCGCACACCGCCCCCCAGCGGCTCTCCGGACCGTCCGGCACGCGTCTCAGCAGGAAGTATGAGAGGCCGGTGAGAAATCCGCCAACAAAATCATCACCACGTTCCCTCCCAATTCCCGATGAATCGGGCACGCCGTGATCCAAACGCAATGGGCGGACCGGCGTCGACCGCCGATCCGCCCCGTCCGCCCTGCGCCACCCGCCTACCGGCGCGGGCGGCCGCGCCTCAGGAAACCGCCTTCTCCCACATCTCGACGACCTTGCCGGAGGCGTCGAGCGTCACCTTGAAGACGTTGTTCTGGCAGGGGTAGACGCCCTTGTCGCTGCCCGGCGTCGCGATGCACTCGTTGACGTGCTTGGCGAGGGTCTCCGCGTTGGCGTCCATCGGCGGCTTCACCACCGACCGCAGCTGGGCCTTGAAGGCGGGCGCGAACTGCGCGGTCTTGTCGGGCCCGGTCGGTTCAAGGGCGACGTCGTCGACCCCGCAGGCGTCCTTGGTGTCCTTGTAGACCAGGGTGGTCCCGTTGGTGCCCTTCACCGGGACGATCCACTTCTGCCCGGCCGGCAGCGGGTCGTGGGTGCAGATGCCCTCCGGGCCTGCGTCGGTGGCGCCGGCGGACGGCTTGCCGGTGGGCTTGGCCTTCCCGGTCGGCGAGGCGGCGCCGGTGGCCGCACCGGTGGGCGCGGCGGTGGCGGGCGCGCCGGTGGGCGCGGCGGCGGCGGTGCTGGAGCCGCCGCCGGCCTGGTCGGACGAGTTGTCCGGGCCGCAGGCGGCCAGGCCGAACGCGGCCGTGGCAACCAGGGCGGCGGAGAGCAGTTTCCTGGAAACGAGCATGACGACTAACCCCCGTGTGACGCATGATCAGGTTATCGGTGCGGCCGACAGACTAGCGCCTCCCACCGTCGCTCCACGCACACCCGCACCTGCACCCCCGCGCCCCTGGGCGCCCCCTGCGCCACCGGACACCGGCGCACGGGCGACGTAGGGTCGGACCCATGCGACTGAGCACCGTGATCCTCCCCATCCACCGGTGGGGCGAGGGGCAGAAGATCTGGCGGCGGGCCGAGGAGCTCGGTTTCCACGCCGCGTACACGTACGACCACCTCTCCTGGCGGTCGTTCCGGGACGAGCCGTGGTTCGGGTCCGTCCCGACCCTGACCGCGGCCGCGACGGCCACCGAGCGGCTGCGCCTCGGCACCCTCGTCACCTCGCCGAACTTCCGGCACCCGGTGACGCTGGCCAAGGAGCTGATCACGCTGGACGACGTGTCCGGCGGGCGGCTGACGCTCGGCATCGGCGCCGGCGGCGTCGGCTACGACGCGACGGCGATGGGCCAGGAGGCGTGGTCGCCGAAGGAGCGGGCGGACCGCTTCGGCGAGTTCCTGCCGCTGCTGGACAAGCTGCTGCGCGAGGACGCCACGACCGAGGCCGGCACGTACTACTCGGCCGTCGAGGCGCGGAACATCCCCGGCTGCGTGCAGACGCCGCGCGTCCCGTTCTACGTGGCCGCGACCGGCCCCCGCGGGCTGAGGCTGGCCGCCGAGCACGGGCAGGGCTGGGTCACGTACGGCGACCCGCGCGGGCCGGCGGACGTGCCGGTAGAGCAGGCGCCCGAGGTCATCGCGCGGCAGATCGCGAAGCTCACCACGGCCTGCGAGGCCGCCGGCCGGGACGTCGCGACACTGGAGAAGGTGCTGCTCCAGGGCTCGACGGCGGAGAAGCCCCTGCAGTCGCTGGGCGCCTTCGTCGACTGGGCGGGCACCTACCGCGAGCTGGGCATCACCGAGCTGGTGATCCACTGGCCGGTGCCGGGCTCGATCTTCGAGAACGACCTCGCCGTCTTCGAGGAGATCGCCGCCGAGGGCCTCGCCCAGCTCGGCGAGGGCTAGCGGCTCAGGGGACCGACGGCCGGATCACGGGTGCGGACGGGTGCGCTGGGCGGGGAGCTTCGGCTCCGGCCCGGCGGGCCCGTCCGGGGCTCCCCGGCGGGCGATCTCGGCGAGGGCGTGGAACAGCACGTCGCCGAGGAGGACGGGCTCGCGCGGGGCGGCGCGGGCCGCGGGAGGGGCGGTCGGGAGCGTCTCGTCCCGGAGCTGGCGAGTGGGCATGGCTCTTCCTGCCGACGGGGAGGCGGTCTGCTCGGCCATGCGGGTCCTGCCCGGAGGGCGGAAGCCGGACACCCCCGCCCCGGGCGAATCGGCCGGAAACGGCGCTTCCGGGGCCGAAAGAAGGCCGACCGGGGTCGGAGGACGGGTGGCGGTCCCGCCGATGACCGGTACCCCGCCGATGGGCGAAGATGGACCGGTGACCGAACCCCGCGCCCCCCGCCTGATCGCCACCGACCTGGACGGCACCCTGCTGTGCAGCGGCGGCACCGTCACCGACCGCACCGCCGCCGCCCTCGCCGCGGCCGAGGCGGCCGGGGTGCGGGTGGTGTTCGTGACCGGGCGCCCGCCGCGCTGGATGCAGCAGGTCAGCCCGCACATCGGCGGGCACGGGGTGGCGATCTGCTCCAACGGCGGCGCGGTCGTCGACGTGCGGCGCGGCGAGCTGCTGGAGTCCTTCCCGCTGCCGGAGGAGACCGCGCTGGCCGTGGTCGAGATCCTGCGCGCCAAGCTGCCCGGCACGTCCTTCGCCTTCGAGTACCCGGCCGGGTTCGCCCGCGAGCCCGGGTACGAGGTGCCGATGTGGGGCGAGGACGTGGACCACCCGATCGGCCCGGCCGAGCTGCTGCTGGGGCCGGACGGGCCGGTGCGCGGCCTGTTCAAGCTGCTGGCCAAGCACCCGGACCTCGACCCGGACAAGCTGCTGGGCGAGGCCCGCGAGGCCGCCGGGCACCTGGCCGAGATCACCCGCTCCGCGCCGATCCCGCTGCTGGAGATCAGCGCGCCCGGCGTCACCAAGGCCAGCACGCTGGCCCGCTGGTGCGCCGGGCACGGCATCGACCGCACCGAGGTGGTCGCCTTCGGCGACATGCCGAACGACCTGGAGATGCTGGACTGGGCCGGCACCGCGTACGCCGTCGCCAACGCGCACCCGCAGGTGCTGGCGGCGGTGGCGCTGCACACCGTGAGCAACGAGCAGGACGGCGTCGCGGCGGTGCTGGAGCGGATCCTCGGGCTCCCTCAGCCGAAGCGGCCGTTGACGTAGTCCGAGGTGCGCCGGTCGCGCGGGCTGCCGAAGACCTGCTCGGTCGGCCCGGCCTCGACGATCCGGCCCGGGGTGTCGTGGGTGGCCAGGAAGAACGCGCAGGTCTGCGAGACCCGCTGGGCCTGCTGCATGTTGTGGGTGACGATCACGATGGTGAGCCGCCCGCGCAGCTCGGCGATGGTCTCCTCGACCCGCCGGGTGGAGGTCGGGTCGAGCGCCGAGCACGGCTCGTCCATCAGCAGGATGTCCGGCGAGACGGCCAACGACCGTGCGATGCACAGGCGTTGCTGCTGACCGCCGGAGAGCGCGCCGCCGGGCGTGTGCAGCCGGGTGGCCACCTCGTCCCAGAGCCCGGCCCGGCGCAGGCTGGTCTCCACGAGGTGCCGGCGCTCCTCCTTGGACACCTTGATCCCGGCCAGCTTGAGCCCGCTCGCGACGTTGTCCTGGACGGACATCGCCGGGAACGGGTTGGGCCGCTGGAACACCATGCCGATCCGGCGGCGCACCTCGGCCGGGCGTCGGTCGAGGTGGTAGACGTCCTCGCCGTCCAGCAGGACCTCGCCGGCCAGCGCGGCGCCGCGCACCATCTCGTGCATCCGGTTGAGGATCCGCAGGTAGGTGGACTTGCCGCAGCCGGACGGGCCGATCAGCGCGGTGACCTCGCCGGCCGGCATCGCCAGCGAGACCCGCTCCAGCACCTTGCGCGAGCCGAACCAGGCGGAGACGTCCCGGGTCTCCAGGGCGGCGAGCGCCCCGCCGCCGGCCCCGGTGCCGTACCGCGGCACCGGCTGGACGGGCGGCAGGGTGAGCGTGTCGGCGGCCGGGTCCGCCGCCGGGTGCGGCGCGTCGGCCGGCCGGGCCGGGGTCGGCGGGTGGTCGGTCATCGGTGCATCCGTCATCGGTACGGTCCTCCGGGCGCGCGTCAGTAGAGGTTGGGCAGCAGGGCGGCGGCGTTCTCGTAGACCGCCCAGAGCGCCGCGCCGACCACCGGTGCGAGGCTCAGGTAGGCGGTCGAGCGGCGCCAGTACCGGGCCAGCAGCAGGGCGGCGACCACCGCGCCGAGCAGGCCGAGCGACCACAGCTGCAGCGTGGCCAGCGCGCCCTTGTCCGCGGCCAGCGCCTTGTCGTACGGGACGGTGGCGGGCCGGCCGCCCGGGTTCTGCTGGGGGTCGCCGTCCAGCCGGGCGCCGATCATCACGGTGGAGCCGGGGATCCAGTCGGAGTCCCCCGTGACCAGGACGAGCCGGTCGGGGGCCGGGTCGGTGATCGGGGCGTCGCCGTCGCCGTACGCGTTGACGGTGTAGCTGGCCGTGCCCTGCCCGGTGGTCGTCTCGATCCGGTCGCCGACCCGCAGCTTGGACAGTTCGGCGAACGGCGCCCCGAAGGTGGCCCCGCGGCCGAAGACCACCGCCACCCCGCTCTGGCCGGGCAGCGCGGTGTCCCGCCGGTGGCCGGGCCCGCGCATGAGGTCCCGGCCGGTGGTGCCCTCGACGACGACGGCCTGGTGCAGGCCGATCGCCGGGATGTCCAGCAGCGCCACCGGTTCGCCGTCCGGCGCGGAGCCGGTCGGGGCGACCGCGCGGGCGAGCTGGTCCCGGAAGGTCTTGTGCGCGGTGGACTGGTAGTGCCGCTCCTGGATGTCCGAGAGCGTGAACAGGAAGCCGACGAAGCCCAGGACCAGCGCGGCCAGCAGGCTGACCGCCCAGGCCGCCTGGAGGAACCATCGCCGCCCCGGCGTCACCGCGGGCCGCCCGGCCGGACCGGCCGGCTCCGGAACGCCAGGGGCGGGGGCGGCCGGCTTCTCCAGCACGGGGGCCGTCACGACGCGCCGCCCGACGTGCGGCGGCGCAGCAGCCGACGGCCGAGCAGCGGCGGGACGAGGACGACGGCGATCAGCTCGATCGCGGTGAGCGTGCTGAGCATCCAGTCGTCCGGCTTGCCGGCCACGTCGACCACGTTCGCCGCGACCTCCCCGGCACCGCCGCGGCCGCGGGCCACCACCTGGCCGGTCTGCGGGTCGACGACGTCGTCGGCGGGCTGGTCGCCGGGGGTGCCGGCGGCCGCGTTCGGGTCGGCGGCCGCCCCCTGCGCGTTCGGGTCGCCGGTGCCGCCGGCCGCCGCCGCACCGCCGGCGCCGCCCGCGGTGCCACCGCCCGTGCCCTTGTTCCCGGCCTTGCCGGTGCCGCCGCCGCTGCCGGTACCGCCGGTGCCGCCGGCCGCGCCGCCGCCGCTGCCGCCCGGGCCGCCGCCCGGGCCCGAACCGCTGCTGACCGCCTGGCCGTTCTGCACGGTGCAGTCGAGCGCCTGGCCCTGCTTGTCGCAGGGGCTGGGCATCGGGGCGTTCTTGAGGAGCGTCAGCTCGCCGGCCTGGTTGATGGTCGGGTTGGCGCAGCCCGCCAGGCTGTCCGCGTTGACCTTGCTGGCGTTGCCCGGGATGTGCTTGCTCTGCTTCAGCCCGCCCTTGACCAGGCCGTACGGGATCGGCGAGTAGCCGAGCTGATCGGCTTCGCCCTGTCCCTCGCACAGCACGTAGTCGAGGAACCGGCTGAGGGCGGCGCCCTTGTCGTCGTTGAACCGGGGCAGCGGCTTGAGGAAGTCGGAGCGCGGCACGATCAGGTAGCTGTAGCTGGAGATCGGGTACGCGCGCGGGTCGTCCATGGTGTAGACGCCGTCGAGGTTCTGCTGGAGGTAATTGGGGTCGGACTCCGGGGTGTCGTCGTCGACGCCCCGGATCTTCGCCGCGGTGAGCGACACCGCTACGTTGGAGGCGGTCGGCAGCGAGAAGTAGCCGGCCTTGTTGAGCACCTTCACCACGGGCCAGTTGGCCTTCTTGGCGAACGCGTACTCGTCGTAGCCGATGGTGCCCTGGTTGGTGGGCGCCATGATGTAGCTGGCGACGGTGTCGGAGCTGCTCTGCGCGACCATCGGGCTGGACGCCGGGAAGAACTCGGTGTACTCACCGCAGCTGACGGAGTTGACCGCCTTGCAGTAGTCGTCCCACTGGGCGCCGTAGGTGTGCGACATCCAGCGGGTGAACTGCGCGGTGGCGCCCGAGCCGTCGGAGCGGACGACCGGGAAGATCTTCAGGCTGGGCAGTTGCCTGCCGTAGTCCTGGGTGATCTTCGGATCGTTCCAGTTGGTGATCTTGTTGGTGAAGATGTCCACGATGGTCTGCGGGGAGAGCCGCAGGTCACGGACCTGCTTCCCGCCGATCTGCAGGTTGTACATGAAGGTGGTGCCGCCCGCGGTGATCGGCACGTACGAGTAGCCGTACGTCGGCTGTTCGGCGCCACCGCCGCCGCCGCGCCGGCCCGCCTCGTTCAGGCCGGTGTCCTCCTTGGAGCGGAACGGCACGTCCGAGGCGGTGAAGTCGGTCTGGTTGTTGCGCCACGAGGCGCGGCCGTTCGCCGAGCCGGTCGCGGCGAAGTCGATGCCGATGCCCTGCGTCCGGACGTCCTGGCGCCACTGGTCCAGGGCCGGTGCGGCCCAGCTGGAACCCTCGCCGCTCAGCACCACGCCCGCGTGCGCCGGAGTGCTGCGCGCCAGCATGGTCCCCGAGGCGAGCAGGAGGGACAGCAGTACGGCCACCGTGCGGGCCACGGGGCGCCTTGCGGCCTCCCACGACATGAGAACTCCTCTGGTACTGCGGTTGGTTGAGTGCGACATCAGCGACTCCTCGGCACGGCGACGACCGGACGGGAGACGGCGGCCAGCGCGGCGGCCTCGGCGCGGCGCGCGTCCCGGTTGATCCGGCGCTTCTGGGCCCCGGTCAGCTGACCGGGCCGGCGGCCACCGAGCAGACGCGCGGTGACGAACAGGACCAGCACCACGCCCATCAGGGTCAGACCGGCGGCGAAGCCCCGCGCGATCATGGGGTCGTAGGGCTGTTTGACGTAGTTCCAGATGTACAGCGGCAGCGACACCTGGTGCCCTTCGAACGGGTTGCCGTTGAACTGTGCGGTGAAGCCGGCGGTCAGCAGCACCGGCGAGGTCTCACCGACGCCGCGCGCCATCCCGAGCACGACGGCCGTCACCAGTCCTGGGCGGGCGGTGGGCAGCACGACGTTCCACACCGTCCGCCACTGGCTGCCGCCGAGCGCGTACGAGGCCTCGCGCAGGGTGCCCGGCACCAACCGGATGACCACTTCGGCGGCCCGGGTGACGATCGGCATCATCATCACGGTCAGCGCCAGGGAGGCGGCGAAGCCACTCTTCTCGAACCCGAAGGTGAGGATCACGACGCCGAAGACGAACAGGCCGGCGACGATCGACGGCAGCGCCGTCATCGCCTCGACCAGCGTCCGTACGGGCCGGGCCATCCGGCCGCCGACCTCGGACATGAAGACGGCCGCGCCGATCCCCAGCGGCACCGCGAACAACGTCGCCAGGCCCAGCTGTTCGAGCGATCCGACGATCGCGTTGAGCGCACCGCCGGAGGTGATCGGGCTGAGCGGGCCGGTGCTCTCCATCGACTCGGTGAAGAAGTTGAGGTGCTGCGCCGCGTCCATCCCACGGCTCGTCACGTAGCCGATCTGGTCGGCGATCAGTCCGACGATGAGCAGCCCGGCGCTCCAGGCGACCACCGCCACCAAGCGGTCGCGCACCATCATCGGGCCCCACTGGAGACGGCCGAGCGCGTAGTAGCCGGCCAGGAAGAGCACGTACCAGCAGATCAGGAAGCCGAGCACACCGCTGAACGGCAGGACCCGCTCGTACAACATCCAGTCCAGGCCCAGCGCGCCGGCCGACGCGCCGGCCAGGGTGAAGACGTCGTCCCGGGTGATGCCGCCGAGCTTCACCCGCTTCTCGGGTCGCGGCCGTCCGTCGGGCGCGGGAGCGGCTGCGGGCCCGGACGCCGCGACCGGCGGCAGGTCGAGCGTGGTCATCGGATCGTCCCTTCGGGGTTCGTCATGGTCAGTCCGCCGTCGCGGAGCCGGAACGGGACCGGTTGATCACGAAGCCGGCCGCCACGTTGACCAGCAGGGTGAGCGCGAACAGCACCAGACCGGCCGCCATCAGCGCGGAGAGCGACAGCGAGTCCGACTCGCCGAACCGCAGTGCGATCAGCGCCGGGATCGAGTTGGCGCCGTTCTCCAGGACGTGCGTGATGGTCTGGAAGCTCGGCGAGATGATCAGCGCGACGGCGATCGTCTCGCCCATCGCGCGGCCGAAGCCCAGCATCACCGCGCCGATCACACCGCCGCGTCCGAACGGCAGCACCACGGTCCGGACCATCCCCCAGCGCGTCGAGCCCAGCGCGTAGGCGCCCTCCCGCTCGCCCTGCGGTGCCTGGGAGAACACCTCGCGGGAGAGCGAGGTGACGATCGGAATGATCATCAGCGACACCACCACGCCAGCGATGAAGGTCGAGGAGGTGTAGGACGGTCCGACGTCGCCGGTGCGCACCTTCAGGAACGGGAGCACGTCACCGAGGTGGTTGGCCATCCAGCGCACCAGGCCGAGGATGCGCGGCTGGAGGAAGAACAGCCCCCAGAGGCCGTAGACGATGCTGGGGATGGCCGCCATCAGGTCGACCAGGGTGATCAGCAGTGCGCGCAGCCGCAGGGGCGCGTACTCGGAGATGAAGATCGCGGTGCCGAGCGCCACCGGGACGGCGATCGTCAGCGCGATGACGGCGATCAGCAGACCGTCCGGGAGCACCGCCGCGATGCCGAAGCTGTGCGCGCCGGTCTGCCACTTCCGCTCGGTCAGGAAGGACCAGCCGACGATGCGCAGCGCGTCGGCGCCGCGCAGCACGAGGAAGAAGGCGATCAGCCCCATGATCGCGAAGACCGAGAGCCCGGCGAGCCGCAGCACGCCGCGGAACACCCGGTCGCTGGCGGTCGCGGGGGCGGTGATGATGCGCGGGACGTCCTCGTCCGGCCCGCGGTCGGGCTGGCCCGGTGCCCCGGCGTACGGTGCCGCGGGCTCGGCGGCGGCTGTCATGGTCTGCTCTCCGTGCTCGGGGACGGCTGCGGGGGAACGGCTATGTGGGGACGGCTGCATGGAACGGCTGCGGGGGAACGGGCAGGGAGCGTGCGCCCGCCGGAAGGGGCTCGGCGGGGCCGGGACGGCGGCCCCGCCGAGTCGTTCGCCGCGTCGGCGTCAGGGCCTGCGGCGCAGCCGCGACCAGCCCCGGCGCACTGCGGCCACCGCCTTGTCGCCGGCCGGGGTGCCGCCGAGGAGCAGCGCGGCCGGCCCGCCGACCACCAGCACCAGGCCGGCGATCAGGGCGACGGGCAGCAGCAGCCGCGCCAGGCCCGATCGGTCGGCCAGCGGGGTGCCGGCCGCCACCGGGGCGGCGGACAGCGGGCCCTTGGCGGTCGGCGTCCCGGTGGGCTTGGCACCCGCGGCCGGCGGTGCCGCGGCAGCGGGCGCACCGGCGCCCGTACCGGCCGCGGTGGACCCGTCGGTGGCGGTGCCGTTCCGGCCGGAGCCCGTCCCGGTGCCGTCGGGGGCGGTGCCGCCCGCCGGGCCGTTGTCGCTCACCGGGGTGGAGCCTCCGCTGCCGCCCGCCGGGGCGGAGGTGGCGCCGCCCCCGGAGGTGCCGCCCGCGACGGCCGGCGGGTTCGGCGGGGCGGCCTGGTTCCCGGGCAGCTTGCCGTCCTGCGCGGCCACGTGCGCGGCCGCGTCCTGGGCCTGGGCGCGCTGGGCGGCGGTCAGGGCGAGGAAGCCCGGGGCGAGCTGGCCGGGCTCGATGCCGTACACCTGGCCGCCGTTGGTGACCGACTTGAGGAAGTTCGCGATCGCACCGGCCTTGGCCTCCGGCACGCCGCTCGTCGGGACCATCGCGTACTGCACGGTGGTCAGCGGGTAGGCCTTCTGGTCCCGCGAGTACGCGGTGTCCGCGGCGCCGTAGGGCAGCTGCTGCACGCCGGTGGCGGCATCGACCGTCATGCCGGCGACGGCGGCCTGGAAGCCGGACCGCTCGGGGGCGACGAAGGCGCCCGCCGGGTTGAGCAGGGCCGCCTCGGGCATCGAGAACGCCTTGGCCTGGCCGGCGTCCATGATGGCGAGCAGGGCCCGTTCACCCGGGGCCTGGACGGGGCAGTCCAGGTGCCGGCCGTCCGATTCGGAGTTCGGCTGCTGGCAGGTCGGCTTGCCCTCCAGGATGTTGCGGGCCACCCGGCTCAGGCCGAGCAGGGAGGGGTTCCACTCGTACTGCTTCCAGTGGGCGAGGTCCACGGTGGTGGTCGACACGCCCGGGCCGGTGAAGTCCTGCGGCTGGAAGGCCTCGACGGGGTACCCGGGGAACTGCGGCCGCAGGTAGAAGGTGTCGATCCGCATGCCCCACGGATCGGGCTCGCCGTCGAGGAAACGGGCCGCCTCGGGGTCGCTCGCGATCCACGAGGTCACCTGGTAGGTGAGGTCGGTGGTACCGCCGGCGACGGACGGGAAGACGGTCAGGATCCCGCCGCAGCTGGTCGGCCAGTGGATTCCGTTCGCTTCCGTCTGCGGGTTCAGCTTGATGAACTCCGGGTCCGTGAACAGGCACGTCGGGTTGCCCGCCACCGACTTGATCGGATCGCCCGGCGAGTCGTAGGACTGGGTCAGGAGCTTGGCCAGCAGCCGGGCGTTCAGCCGCAGGTCGCGGATCTGGCGCCCGGTCGTCCTGTCGTCGATCGCGAACACCACGGAGATGCCGGTCGTGGTCAGGGGCGCGTAGACGTACGGCCGGGCCGGCGGCGACTGGTCCGGCCTGGCCGTGAGCGCGACGTCGGTGGTCCCGCCGAAGAACGCCGTCCGCGCCTGCGGTTCACCGCCGGCCGAGGCGTACTGGACGGTCAGCGGGGAGCTGCCGAGGCACAGACCGGACCGCCACTGCTGCATGGCGCGGTTCGCCATCTCCAGGCCCTGGGCCCGGAGGTCGGCGGCGGCCGCCGCGCAGTCGTCCGGGGTGGGGGCGAAGTGCAGGGGGACGACCACGTGATGGCCCCAGGCGCACTGCTCGCTGCTGCGGTTCCTGGTCTTCCAGTTCTCCATGCCGGGGCGCAGGGTGGAGTCCGTCGCGGCCTTGAAGATCTGCGAACCGACGTCCATCCGGTGGTCTTCGCAGTCGGCCTGGCCCTTGCGGAGCTTGTAGTAGTCGATCGGGTCGCCGCCGTAGTTCGGCTCGACCACGAGGGAGCAGGGGTTCGCCGCGTCACACCCGAGTCCGACGCTCTGCTGCTTGTTCCAGACCTCGATGGAGGCCGCGCCGGAGCCGTCCTGGCCGGTCGCGGCGATCACCATGTTGGACCGGAGTTCGGGCGCTTCCAGACCCGAGGGACGCGCCTTCTGCTCGAAGCCGAGCGAAGCCTCCCCTCCGTAGAGCGTGCTTCCGTAGCAGTCCGTGATGAGGGGGTTCTCGCCCTTGCACTCGTAGATCCGCACCGCGTAGGCGATGTCCTCGGAATCCTTGATCGCCTTGATCACCGGCTTGCCGGTGACGGACCGGGTCGGCGTGAACCCGCTCCAGGAGACCTGTAGCACCTGGTTGGTCAGGTTCTCCGTCTGGGAGACCGTCACGCTCCCCTCGGGCCCGTACCCCTTCTTCTCCGGGATCCAGACCTTCGGTCCCTGCACCGTCTTCGCGGAGTCCGCCCGCGCCTCGGGCACCGCTCCCAGGCCCACCGGGACCACCGCGAGTGCCGCCACCACGGCCCAGACGAGCGCCAGGGCCGGCAGTCGCCGGCGCCACCACCCTCGGCCTCCCGGGTCGGGTTCGCGGATTCTCATGGCGGGGACCTCCGGTGGGTGCGAGCCGCCGGTGGGCGGCGCGGGGCGTCGATGGCGCTGGGCCGGATGGCTCCGGTGCGTACCATTCGGCCAGCCGGACATGGCCGGATCCGGTCGGCCAGATGTACGAGGCCACAACGCGACTCCCCTGTAACGGAGTTGGCCGCCCCCAAGGCGGGCGGGCCCGCGCCGGAGCGCGGACCCGCCGAGCTGCCCCGGTGGCGTCCACCGGGGCGAGACGTCAGCTGCCGGGCGTGTAGGTCACCGCGAGCGAACCGATCGACTGACCGGCCGTGAAGAAGGTCGTGCCGAGGTTGGTGTCGAGGTACTGCGCGGCGGCCGCGTCCACCTTCAGACCGGTGGTGTCGAGCGTCTGGGCGGTGCCGTTGCGGCCGACCGAGACCCGGCCCGCCGGGTCCAGCAGGGCCACCGGGGCCGTCGCGCCGTCCGGCACGGCGAAGAACCTGCCCTTGTTGATCACGAGGTCGAGCTGCTTGAAGATCACGGTCTTGCCCGTGGCGATGTTGACGAACAGCAGGTCGCCGCCGAACTGGATGTCACCGTTGAACGCCGGGATGTTCGCGACGCCGCCCGAGACCGGGAGGGTCGTGGTGAGGCCGGTGGTGTCGGCGTAGGCCGGGGTCGCCGGCGGGAGCGGGACGATCACGATGCCATTGGTCACCGCGTTCTGAAGGAACGTCAGGTCGGAGGTGATGACGGCCTGCCCGGTGGGCGGCGTGGTCGTGACCGTGGTGTCGGCCGCGGCGGCGCCGCTCAGGCCGGTCACGGCGAGGACGACGGCGGCACCGGTGGCGGCGAGCCGGACACGGGTTCTTGACATGGTGAACTCCTTGGGAGAGGTGGGTTCCACTGGTGCGGAGAGGAGCCGGTCAGGAGTGGATGACAGCGCCGCAGTCGAAGCCCTGCAGCGGCAGGAGGCCGAAGCTCTGCAGGTCGCCGGCCGCCGTCGGGCTGGTGCAGATCCAGCCGGTGGGGCCGAAGATGCCCTGGATCGCCTGGCCGTGCGCGTCGGTCGCGGTCCAGTCGGCGTCCCGGACCACGTTGTAGAGGATGTGGCTGTAGACGGTCCCGGCGAACGCGTCGCCGATCCTCCGGTTCGCCGTGTCGACGGGCGCGACACCGTCGATGCTGCGCAGGGTCAACGGGCCGGGAACGTCCGAGCCGCCGCCGCGGCCGTAGAGCACCTGCCAGATGTAGTGGCTGACCGAGTACGGGACGATCGCGTCGGGATCGCTCAGCGCCGGGTCGGATCCCTGGTTCTCCTGGGTGCCCTGGATGACGCAGCTGCCCGGGATGACCGGGCTGCCGCCACCGATGGTCTTCAGGAAGAAGGCCCTGACGTTGGAGTCGTACGCCGGGAGGAAGGGCTTGGCCGTGGAGTCGGAGTACGCCGGGTCGATCTGCTGCCAGTTGGTGACGTTGCAGGTGTAGAGGTCCCTGAGGTTCTGCGTCGTCAGGTTCGCCGGCACCCGTGATCCCCCGGCCACCGCGACCGCCTCCTTGGCGAACGCCACGAAGTCGTCGCTCACCTGGTCGCCGCTCTGCGGGTCGCGGGCGGCGCCGGCGCAGTCGACGCCGCTGCCCGGCAAGTCGAGTGCTCTCAGTCCCCCGGTGGTGTTGCTCGGCCGGGTGATCGGGTTCGCTCCCGCCTTCGCCGTGATCGGCGACGGTCCCTGCGGGCCCCAGACGTACCAGCGCGGAGCGCCGGGGTCGGTCAGCGAGGCGTTGTAGTCGCCGCTGAGCTGGTTCAGCACGTCGGACGCGCCCTGCGGCGCCGTACACACGATGTCCTGGGCGCCCGGGATCACCCCGGGCGCTGGATCGGCGGCGGCCGGGGCGCCGACGCCCGCGGCGAGTGCCGCGACGACGGCCGCCGTGAACAGCGGAGCCGGAGTCCTGCGCATGGTCCCGTCCCTCTCATCAGGGGCGGGGGGGGGGGGGGGGCGACGGCCCGGCCGCCGCGCTGG